>JAGLZV010000028.1 GCA_023131215.1 Candidatus Methanophagales archaeon
ACAAGAGCTATGACCGTTACATCAATATTCGGTGGACTTATAAATCTCGAACTCCAAATCCCAAATCCCAAATCTCAAACAATATCAAATATCAAAATTCCAATCACAAAAATCTGCTTTCATATTTACGTTCTCAGCGAATTTTTCATCAGTCCATAGGGAATTTTATTACTTATGCCTTTTTCTTTCGTTATATCGCAAATATGAGTTCGATTTTGTCAGTTGTAATTTTTACCTTTTTTATTGATATTGATATAGAACTATAAACCATAGAAGATGATTATTCTTTCAGGCGGCACTGGAACACCAAAGCTGTTGGTGGGACTGAAGCGAGTATTCAAGGAAGAAGAGCTGAAAATAATAGTCAACACGGCGGAAGATGTCCGGATTTCAGGAAATTTAGTTTGTCCGGACATAGATTCGGTCATTTACGCATTGGCGGGTGTAATAGACGAAGAAAAATGGTGGGGCATCCGTGATGACAGCTTTTATACGCATACCGCATTGAAAAAGTTAAATCACGATGAGTCGATGATGCTCGGTGATAGAGACCGAGCAACGCATATAATCAGGTCTGAGATGATAAGGCACGGGAAGCGTCTGACCGATGCGACTGCTCTGCTTGCAAGAAACTTTGGCATCACCGCTAAGATAAAGATACTGCCGATGACTGATGACCCCGGAGCCGTAAGCACGAAGATTCTCACGCCGGAAGGTAAACTGCATTTTCAGGATTTCTGGGTTGCTAAAAAAGGGGAGCCGGAAGTATTAGATGTGTTTTTTGATGGTATAGAAGAAGTAAAACCCTCAGAAGAAGTTATGAATGTGCTGAGTTCCGAATCTGAGTCTGAAGAAGTGGTGCTAATAGGACCGAGTAACCCGATAACGAGCATAGGACCTATTTTAAATTTGGGAGGGGTAAGAGAGATGCTGAAACGGAAAAAAGTAGTGGCGGTTTCACCAATCGTGGGCAATGAGCCAGTAAGCGGACCTGCGGGAAAATTCATGCGCGCAAAAGGATTTGACGTATCGCCTTATGGTGTATTCAAATGTTATGAGGATTCCTTAGACGTGCTTGTCATAGATGAGGGTGATGAATTCCCCGCAGGTAAAGAAGTGGAGGTGCTCAAAACAGATATTATAATAAAAAATGGAGGGGATAGTGAAAAATTAGCGATGTTTCTGAAAAAAATTCTGTAAACCCAATAAATTAAGATTATGTCTTTATTTTATCTTGACTTTAATACAATACGAATAGGATAAAATGAACGAAGAAAAGAAATCAGAAGAAAAGAGCATAAGTATTGCTCTCTGCATAGGTATGGGAGTTTTTATTGTGCTTACGGGGTTAATTGCATTAATGCTGGCAACGCCATTTGAAGTTTCCGACATAAAGGCTTTTCAAAATCCGGAGTCAATGTGGAATCCCCTCTACTTTTTCCTCCTCATTATATGTTTCACCGCACTCATTCTTATCGTACTTAGATTTGGAGGGAAAAGGCTTGTTTATTTCGTAATGCTCGCAGCGGTGGCAGTAACGATATATTATGTGATGGATGTTCTCATCCCTTATAAGCACATTCCATTAGTTAGCACGCTTGGGCTTACTCTTCTACTGTATAAATATCCAGAATGGTACGTTCTCGATGCAACAGGATTGATAATAGGCGGAGGAGCAGCGGCGATATTTGGCATCTCGCTTGGCATACTTCCGGTTCTGTTATTGATGATAATATTAGCGGTGTATGATGCAATTGCGGTTTACAAAACGAAGCACATGGTATCATTGGCGGAATCTATCGTGGATTTGCGAATACCAGTGCTTTTTGTCCTGCCGAGGACTCGCAATTTCTCTTTACTGCGAGATAAAGACCAAGAAGAAGGTAAGAGCGAGATGGAAGAAGCATTCTTCATGGGGCTTGGTGATGCGATTATACCTTCTATGCTGGTTGTGTCTGCGAATTGTATGCCTGCATTTGCTTACTACTGGGGGTTGATAAACGCACCTGCTTTGGGTGCGCTAATAGGAACTTTAGCGGGTTATGCGGTGCTGAGCAGGATTGCAGGTAGAGGTAAACCGCATGCAGGGCTGCCTTTTCTCAATTCCGGTGCGATAATAGGGTTTGTTATTGGGTATATGTTTATGGTGGTTTGACCTCAAACTCCTTCTCCTTCCCTCTTCTTTATCCCATCTAACAGCCCATGTGCATAGTTTATACAGCCGAACGCAGTAAAGTAATCGCCTTTTTCAAGATAATATTTCGTATCCTCATAATATCTCTTTGCGAGGTCTATCACCTCTTTCTCATCACTAGCCAGCGATAACGAATCCAGTTCGACCATGCTCTCTTCAAAAAGAGCTATGTCTTTTTTTATCCTTTCCACTTCGCTCATTTGCATGGATACACACTTTTTTTCCAATCACTTTTTAAAAAAGCAGCACTAAAAACTAAAACTTTATTTTCTTTGATAAAACTTTCTTTTATAAAGAAAGGTTTAGATGAAAACGAGAATTCCAAAAATACGTAAAAGAGATGGGCGAATTGTAAAATTCGAACGTGAGAAAATTACAAATGCCATTTACAAAGCGATAGTTAGCGTTGGCTTGGAAGAGGAAGGCAGAGAGCAAGAGCTTGCAGAAGAGCTTACCGAAAAGGTAGTAACTGAGGTTGAGAAATCCGTTGCCGAAAGAGCAGAAATTCCTTCGGTTGAAGATGTGCAGGATGTAGTTGAGCAAGTGTTGATTAAAGAGGGGTTTAGTGAGATTGCGAAAGCGTATATCTTATATCGCCAGCAGCGTGCAGATATTCGAGGTCTAAAGAAATTTATAGGCGTTAGAGACGATTTAAAGCTTTCATTGAATGCCGCAGAGGTATTGAAAAGGAGATACTTGCTAAAGAACGAACTCGGAAAGGTTATTGAAACTCCAAGTCAAATGTTTGAGCGTGTAGCAACGGCGATAGCGCGAGCGGAACTAAATTATGGTAAAAGCAAAGAGGAGGTAAAAGAAATTGAACGTAGATTTT
Source organism: Candidatus Methanophagales archaeon (assembly GCA_023131215.1). Classification (GTDB taxonomy): domain Archaea; phylum Halobacteriota; class Syntropharchaeia; order Alkanophagales; family Methanospirareceae; genus JAGXOS01. The sequence goes on from JAGLZV010000028.1 coordinate 3,027, forward strand.
ACCTCTTAATGCGTAACTTAGAATTCCTGCCCAATAGTCCTACGTTAATGAATGCAGGAACTGAGCTCGGGCAGCTCGCTGCTTGTTTTACTGGTGAACAGTTGATTTTTGGCAATCCGGGGATAAAACAAATAAGGGATTTAAAAATTGGAGAGAAAGTGGTTACCCACCAAGAAAGATTAAGGACGATTACTGATATATTTAAGAGAAAAGTTAGTGAAGAGATATATAAAATAAAGGTTCTGGGACTTTTTAAAGAAACGCTTTCTGTAACTAAAGAGCATCCCGTTCTTTCTGTCAAAATAGAAGAACTTAAATGTTTAAGAAATTCTCAAAGATTATGTAATGGTTTCCCTAAGAAATATTGCTATAAATTAAAAGACGAATTTAAGAACGATTGTCCTCGCTTGAATAATTTTGAGATAAAGCCGAAATGGAGATTTGTTAACGAGCTCAAGCGAGGGGATTTTGTGGTTACTTCTTTTGATAAAACAGTCAGGGACGTAAAAGGGATTAAAATTTCTGATTATCTTCCTCGTGGACGATATATCCTTTTAGACAAAGGGAGAAAGTTGAGGGATAAAAATCGCCCAAATCAAGGCACTTTAATTCCTGATATCATAAAAATCGACAATGATTTTATGCGACTCGTTGGATACTGGTTAGCAGAAGGCTCCTTAAGTAGCAGATACAAGGAAAAAGGTCCAAGCGTGATAAGATTCACATTCTTTAAGGAGGAGAAAGAATATGCCGAGGACGTGCTTTCGATAATGAAACGAAAATTTAATTTAACTGCGAGAAAAGAGATTAATGATAAGCAACATACTTTACAACTCCGTTTTCATTCAAATTTGGTAGCTACATTCTGGAAATCCTTATTTAATGCCGGATTTAATAAAAAAGATGTCCCTTCTTGGTTCATGGAATTACCGAGAGAGAAACAGTTTAACTTAATAGTTGGGGTTTTTAGAGGCGATGGTTGTTATCACCGTGGTAAAAAACAGGATAATTTTTTTATAAGTCTTTCCAATCATAACTTAGCTCTTAAGGTTTTTTATATTTTAGGAAGATTGGATTATTACTTTAATATTTCCTATCGAAAGCCAAAATCAGGTACAGAGGATGCTTATCGAATCTCTACTGCTCCTTCAGAATGTGAAAGTCTGGTGAAAGCAGTTACAGGAGAGAAAAATATAAAGAAAAGAAAACGATTTCCACAATACATTAAATTAGGGGGATATATCTTAAGACCAATAAAAGAAATTAAAAAGGAGTTTTATGAAGGTTTCGTCTATAATTTAGAAGTAGATCAAGATCACAGTTATGTTGCCAATGGAGTAGCAGTCCACAATTGCTTTGTCCTTCCAGTTGAGGACTCGATAGAAGGTATATTTGGAGCTGTTAAGAACATGGCAAAAATTCACCAAGGTGGAGGTGGAACCGGTTTCTCTTTCTCACGGCTGAGACCAAAAGGAGATGTGGTAAAATCAACAGGAGGAGTTGCTTCAGGTCCCGTTTCTTTTATGCGTGTTTTCGACGTTGCCACGGACGTAATCAAGCAAGGAGGCAAACGAAGAGGTGCGAACATGGGCATATTGAACGCCGAACATCCAGACATTCTGGAATTTATAAGGGCGAAAGAAAGAGGAGAATTTGCCAATTTCAATACCTCCGTAGCTGTTACTGATGAGTTCATGCATGCAGTGGAAAGGAATGATGAATACGGACTCATAAATCCGAGGGCAAAGGAAGAAGTGAGGAAAATAAAAGCTCGTGAAGTTTTTAACGAAATCGTAACCTACGCATGGAAGACAGGAGACCCGGGAATCGTTTTTTTAGATGAAATCAACAGACATAATCCTATTCCTGCGGCTGGAGAAATAGAGGCGACGAATCCGTGCGTAACTGCTGATACATGGGTAATGACTGCTGATGGTCCAAGACAGATTGAGGAATTAATTGGCAAAAAGTTTGTTGCAATTGTAAACGGCGAGGAAGGGGAAAGTTCAGAAGAAGGATTCTTTGAGACCGGAGTGAAACAAGTTTACAGATTGAAGACAGCAGAAGGATTTGAATTACGTCTGACAGCGGACCATCCTGTTATGAAAGTGGAGAGAATGACAAGATATAGAGTTGTGACACAATGGAGCAATGCAGGTGATTTAAAGCCCGGCGATAAAATCGTCATCAATAATCACAGGGATTTTGGTAATTGGAGCGTTAAGGGTAAATACACGGAGGGTGAGGGATATTTAATTGGTTTGCTCTTGGGAGATGGGACAATCAAAGAATTAAATCCGGGGATGAAGGCAATTAGCAAGAAAATGGAGAAAGCATCAGCGGATTTCTGTAAAGGTATGCTAAGGGGTTTATTTGATGCAGACGGCTCGGTTCAAGGAAATCAATCAAAAGGTATAAGTATAAGACTGGCTCAGAGTGACCTCGATATTCTTAAAGCGGTTCAGCGAATGCTTTTAAGATTTGGGATATTCACGAAGATTTATATGAATAGGAGAAAAAGGAGGCAATCGAAATTGCCCGATGGGAAAGGAGGACTCAAAGAGTATATTACAAAACCTCAACACGAATTGGTAATTTCCAAAGAGAACTTATTATATTTCGCTGAAAGAGTTGGATTTGATGATGCAGAGAAAATGGAAAAACTTGAAAAGGGTATGATGAATTACAAGAGAAAAATGAATCGAGAGCGATTTGTAGCATCCATAGAGGAAGTAGTTCCGGATGGTGTAGAAAAGGTTTACGATGTTCAAATTTCAGGAATAAATGCTTTTGATGCCAATGGTTTTGTTGTGCATAACTGCGGCGAGCAGCCACTCTTACCGTATGATTCTTGCAATTTAGGCTCGATAAACGTTTCAAAATTTGTCGAACACGGCGAAGGTGAAATAGACTGGGAAAGGCTTAGAGAAGTGGTTTGGATTTCTGTGAGGTTTTTAGACGACATCATAGATGTGAACAGGTATCCCTTGCCAGAGATAGAGAAGATGACGAAGGCGAACAGGAAGATAGGGCTTGGAATAATGGGATTTGCGGAACTGTTAATCAAGCTTGGGATAGCGTATGATTCAAAGGATGCGCTTTCGGTGGGTGAAAAGCTAATGCAATTCATTACAAATGAGGCTCGGCGGTGTTCAACAGAGCTCGGGCTTGAAAGGGGGTCTTTTTCTAACTTCGGACTCAGCGTTTGGAACTCTAAATACGAAGCGATGCGAAATGCTACGGTAACTACCATCGCGCCAACGGGAACAATAAGTATAATTGCGGGGTGCTCCAGCGGTATAGAGCCGATATTCGCAGTTGCATTTGTTCGGAATGTAATGGGCGGAATGGTGGAGATAAATAAGCTGTTTGAGGAGATAGCGAAGGAAAAGGGGTTTTACAGTAAAGAATTGATAACCGAGATTGCAAAACGTGGGTCGATACAGGATATTGAGGGTATTCCAGGGGATATTAAAAGGATGTTTGTTACTGCACTTGACATCTCCCCGGAATGGCATGTGCGAATGCAAGCGGCATTTCAGAAATATACGGACAATGCAACATCGAAAACGGTAAATCTGCCGAGTGATGCTGCGTGGGGGGATGTAAAGAAAGTGTTTTTATTGGCTTATAAACTCAAGTGCAAGGGTATTACGGTTTATCGCTATGGAAGTAAAGAGCAGGTTCTGTCGCTGAATATTCCGAAGCTCATGCTTGAAGAGTACGTATGCGCTGATTCGGAATACACGGGCGAGTGTCGGATTTGTTCGGTGTGAAGGTTTCCTTGGGGAAGAAGGGGTTATCATCATATTAAAGTCCCAACCACGCCACACTCGGAATAAAGAACTTGTCCCATAATCAGATATTTTGCGAAATGGAATGCTTATTTTTGGTTATAAAGCCCTATTTGGGCTTCTTTTTGTTGTGATTTTGAATTGTGGACAGGCTATAAATTGTGGAGTATCCATTAAAAAGATACTTGGATAATCCTCTCAAAGCTCAACCACTTTCGCTCTGTCTTATGCCAGTATATCATTACACTTGGGAAGTTTTCCATCATTGTTTCTTTTGTATTCCTCTAATAGTTCCTTTTCCCTATCCTTATGAAGTTCTGTAAACTCCCTCCTGTAGCTTTTCGTAGCTTTTTTGCATGGGTCTTTTGAGAAGTTTGTTCGCCAATATCCTTGAAATCTCTCTCTTAAATTCGTAGCTTCTCCAATATATATCAAATTCTTTTTTTCGTCAAAAAAAGCATAAACCCCTGCCTTCTCGGCAATGGCATTCACGCTCTCTTCGTTCCACTTATAGAGATCGCCTTGAATTGGCATTTCTTGACTAATTATTATTTGGAATATAAAAGTTTTACTATTTTTTGCTGCCTTTACCATTAATGCTTTCAATAAGAGTTCTCCCAGCTTATTTCATATCCCCTTCGCTTTTCAGCTTCATCGCTTTTGGGGATAAAGGTAAGGTATATATAGTCCGGAAGTCAATACTTTACTATACCGCATTGAAAGGTGGGTTAAAAAATGGAACGGGATAGGAACAATCTACTTTCTATTGTAGTTATCGGTGTCGTGTTGATAGCTATTATTTTAGCAGCCGCACAGTTTGTTGGAGAAGGTACTAAAAGTGTGATAAGTGTTAGTGGGACGGCTTCTGTATCTGTAATGCCTAATAAAGCTGATATTTTTGTGAAGATAGTGAGTTTAGAGGACAATGCTGCGGATGCTCAAAGTGTAAACGCAGAAATTAGTAATAGAGTAATAGCGGCTTTGGAAAAAGAAGGAGTTAAGGAAGAGGATATTGAGACCAGCAGCTTTAGATTATACCCAAAGCAAAAGTGGAATGAAGATGAAGAAACTTATAAAACCGTTGGCTATGAAGTTATTCATATTTTAAAGGTGGAAACGTTAAACGTTGAAGAGGTTGGGGATTTATTGGATAAGGCTGTTGAAGCGGGTGCTAATGGTGTTGATAGAGTTAGTTTTAGCTTGACAAAAGAAAAACAGAAAGAAATAAATGCACAAGCATTGGAAATGGCTTCTTTAGATGCAAAGACGAAGGCTGAATCGATTACTGACAGTTTAGGCGTAAGACTTGGTAAAATAAGCAGGATAAGCGAGTCAAATTTCTTTTATGAGGGTTATGATTATTATCCAAGAGCGGCTGAAATAGAAGAGTCCGTGCCCGTGCCGAAACCAGCTACACAAATATCTCCTGGTGAAGTAGAAGTTAGGGCTAATATTGTAATAGAGTATGAGATAAGATAATTTTTTGTTTCTTTATTTCATTGATTTAGAGCTTCCAAAACCCCTTCTCAAAGCTTATTTCACATCCCATTGGCTTCTCCCTTCATCGCTTTTTCGAGTAAAAGTAGGGGGAAAGATAAAACGTTCTATTATGATGAAGGTGAGGATAAGAGCCTGTGCGGAAGGTATAGTTGTATGTTTCAATAATAAGCAGGTAATCAGAGTTTGATTACACCACCAGTATCAATTTTTTCAACTTCTATTGATGGCGTGATTGATAGAGGACTCATTGTTTTGCAGTACATTGTGATGCCGTCTCTTACGATGAAGTATAAATGATACTTCTTCAATTTCCCAAGTTCACCATGTATAACAGTTGTTTTGGAATCTATCATGGGTATAAATTTATCGGGATCCATTTCGACAAGTAGTCCGCCTACCAATACTCTTCTTGCATAGGTTGCATAGATAGCCGCTGTTCCAGCCATATTTCTCACCTTTTTAGATTGTTTTATTCTATATACTTATATTAATATAATAGCAGTCACTATACCCGAAGCATTTTTCTATTGAACTTGGATAAATAACCATGAATAGAACGTGCGGCATTCCGCTCCACGCCTCCAACTCCGCTTCCGCAGCTCCGCAAAATCAATTGCAGTTCGCAAATGCACTCGCCGAAAATCAGCTTAAAAATTTGCGGTGGTGGGCTGCGATGTGCTGCGCGGGGTTTGCAACCGGTAAGTTAAACTTTACATTTGCTTTTATCTCATAAGCACGTTATGAATGATTCACTAAAATATTAGTGTGGCATCCTTTTTAAAATCTCAGAGATGAACATACAGTAATCATAACTGATTGGTCCTCTCTTAGTCGTCTCACAAGGGAAATCAGGACATTCAAAGCACAACCTGACATCTTTGTAAAAAGCACATGTAGCTATCATGCACCTCTCGTTTTCTTTTGGCGTACACCCTTGCTCCCCGTTCGGGCACTTGCTCTTAACCATCAAAGGACACTTTTCACAGGCAATTCCACATACACCTATCTTCATCTCGCACCTCCCCTCCAAATTTATTACACTGCCTTTACCTTTTTACCCTTTTGGGATACAAAAAGCTTTTCGGGTATTTTTCCACTCGAAAATGAAAAGAGCTATGATAGCCTCAAAGCTATATGGAAGGTTTGCGCGGATTGAAGTCCACTTTACAACTTCTTATGGCAATTGAATGCTAATTATCTTATCCAATTTGCTAATATACTATTTTCAAAAACCCTTCTCAACCCTTATTTCACATTCGCTTCGCTTTTCACCTTCATTGTTTTTTCAGGTGAAATGTAGGGAAGGGTAAACCGTTAAATCAAAGGTGATAG
>JAGLZV010000029.1 GCA_023131215.1 Candidatus Methanophagales archaeon
AATCAACTTATCATCCGCCAATAATCGGCTCCAGAGTCAATGTTCTCACGATTGCTTACCGAACTCCATGTCCAGGATTTCCATCACCTGGTCCTTGTTTTGTATGCTGCTTGTGGCCGCTACGACTTTTCCATTCTTGAAATACACCGTGAATGGCAATCCCATGAAAGATGCACATTTAGGCAAACTTTTGATAAAGTCTGCCGCAGGGATGTCAAAATCCTGGTCGCAGAATGTGACATGCGGATATGTCCGTTCCAATTCTTCCAGAACACTATAGACGGGGACGCACATTGGCCCCATTCTGCCACAGCAAACAATGACATTTCCATTGTTTTCCACGGTTTCCTTAACTTCTTGTTCCGTTTCTAGATGTTTCAGATTTGTGTTCAGCATTTTCGATTGATATTAAGGCAATTAACCCTGTTATGATTTTCTTTTTCATATTTCTTTACCCCGTTTAAAAGACACATACTCCGACTTAAGCACAGAGCCTGTAAATAAGCACGGGGCATGTAACCCAGTTTCTATATACGTTCATCATAGGGTATATAAAAGCTTTTCTATTTTAAAAACCGAAAGTCTGCTAAAAGTTAGGCTCAGGTGCAAAGCCTGCCACGCCGAAGAACGTGCGGCATTCCATTCCATTCCGCTCCACGCCTCCAACACCGCTACCGCAGCTCCGCAAAATCAATTGCATTTCGCAAATTGCACTCGCCGAAAAATTTGCATACTCTCTCGCAATTGCCATGCTAAGCTATGATGCGCATTCGACAATGATAGCCTCAAAGCTATATGGGCGTTTGTGGATTTAAGTCCCTTTTAAAGGAAAAACCTTCTTGCCCTTTTTATACGGGATTTTGTTTAATATCTATCTAAAATTAGCTTACCGCCAACACCAACGTTCTCAGGTGGGTTTTCTTTTATCACCACTACATACGCCTCTCTTGGGATCTTGTAAGCTTTTTCAAGAGCATCCGTAATTTCCTTGACTAACACCCTTTTTATTTCTACATCTTCAATTTTTGGTCCGTCTATTGTTACATTTGGCATTTTAGCATACCTCCTATGTTTTTAGACTTTACACAGGGGGGAGATAAATCCTCGTTTGATGCGTATGCACAGAAGAAATATTTCCCATCCCCGGTGTAATGTTTCAACATGACGACACTTAAGCTTTTCGGTTTTTTCGCCCACTCACGTTTGACAACAGCTATTCCATTAGTTACGAGTTCAAAAATGTTTCTTATGAGGAGATAGTATCTACATTAATCGCAGGGGGTATAGTGGTTATAGTGGATTGGAAAAGATTGTGGGAGCTAAAAGTTGGAAAGTTTTATTATTTTTAAAAACCGAAAGTTTGCTAAAAGTTAGGCTTAGGTGCAAAGCCTGCCACGCCAAAGAACGTGCGGCATTCCGCTCCACGCCTCCAACTCCGCAAAATCAATTGCATTTGCAAATTGCACTTGCCGAAAAATTTGCAGTGGTGTACTGCGATGGCTACGCGGGCTTGCGCCTAAAAACGCCACCCACGCACTAAAGTGCAGGGACACCCACGGAGCCGTTGGTTGGGTATCTGTTTCATTCCCTCTTTCTCAAAAGATATACCACTGCTAATAGTCCAGCTATTGCAAATACCGCTTCGAATCCCGGTGGTGCTGGTGCTGGCGTTATTACTGGCGAAGGTAAAGGAACTGGCATGGTCCACCAGACATGTCCATGACAGTGACCGGGACTGGGTAGTCGTTCCCATGCTGCGTATACGTATTCTTGCGGTGGTAATTTAATGATAATATTGGTAGGAATGCCATCAACTTCTCCATCCCATGAAAGTCCTTCTTTAGATTCCTCAAAATTATCGTCAATAAAATCCAATCTGAGAGGAACTAAAAGCCATTTAAATGTTGCATAGTATTCACCGTCTCTCTCCCTTATCGCACCATGAATATCACATTTTAAAACAGTCGCTTTTTTCGCTTCATCAATTTTTACATCTGCACCAACGGCATATTCCTCCCATTCATGATGCATTTTTTCATCGAAGTCCTGAATTACTGCATTTTTAAACTCCTCCTTATTCTCCATAATCGCGGAGAATTCGCTTTCTTTCCAGAAAGACTGTTTTTGATAATGAATGATTGTTCCATCTACTTCTACCGTAATATTGTGTTCAAGTAATCCCTGTTCAGGTATAATCTCCGACTGAGCTGCCCACAAAGGCGATACTGAAACACCGATACCGATAAGCACAGCAAGAACACAAATCGCGGTGAGGGCAATTGCAATTGCGGATTTTAACTTGGGCGTATGCGCCTTTTCACTCATTTATAGTCTCACCTACCTTTACCATTATATCTTTTCTTTTACCATTGCTTTTAGTTAAAACTTTTGCACTTTGCAAAATTCAAAATTCGTTTTTCATTTGAGGAAAACACCCCAGCATATCCCCGCTGTTATCGAATACATAAACGTCAGCATCAGTTTTTCGTGATAACTCTTCTGCACGAGTGCCGAAAAAGGTCTTCAGCCGCTCATAGTCAGTCCTCTTCAATCGTTCAACGAGTTCACTGACGCTACTGAATTCAAAATCGAAATATTCATGCGCATCAATTCCTAACATATCGCAAATCTTTGCGGGCATCGTGAATATCACCTTCTTCTTCGCTTTTGACTTCTCTATTGCGTAGCACACGAAATTACCGGCAACCACTATTTTATCTGCTGGAAAATTCAGCTTTTCTACCGCTATTCTCTTGCTCTTCTCCCCAGTGCTGGCACCTATGATGTCCTTTTTATCTGCTACGAGGAAGTCTATAACGTGCTTATAACCATCTTCGGTGTATGGTTCAACGAATCCGGAAGCACCGAAAATAGGTATTCCTCCTTCTATTCCTACCGATGGAAGAACTGTGTTTTTCGCTATTTCCTCCCCTCTTGGCACGAAAATTTCTATTTCCACACCACCTGTTAGCACTTCCTTCACGTTCGCTTCTATGTTCTTTAAAATGTGCGGGTATATATCAGGCGCACCGACTTTACCAAGACCTTCCTTTTTTATTATTCCTATGCCCTTGCCAGCTCTGATGGAGAATACGGGAAAACGTCTCGCCTTTGCACATATAAGCATTCCATTGAATGTGTCGCCTTTGTAATCGCCGGAATCTACACGAACACATGCAATACAATCCTCTTCATCCGCATTTTCGACTTTCATTTCGGCTTTTACACCAATCGGCGTTGTAATTTCTACTTTTTTCACTTCTTTTCCCGCAAGCAGAAGTGCAGCAGCTTTTGAAGCCGCAGCGGCACAGGTGCCCGTTGTATATCCTCGTCTGAGGATTTTTCCATCTTCGAGCAGAACCACTCTTCCTCTTTTTATCTCCTCTACCAATGCAGTATAACTGATACCATTTATCTTCACCGCGGTTTTTATGAGTTCATGAGGGTATTCCTTTCCAGATACAGGGTCAATCATTTCGCCATCTTCTCCTCTTCTTCCATACTCAATTCGATTATCTCGTTTATAATTGCCACTGCCGAAGGAGTCCCTCCTCTTGATCCCCTTATCGCGATGCAAGGAATACCCATAGACAATATCTTCTCTTTCGCTTCTGCTGCATTGACAAACCCTACGGGAGTGGCAACAATAAGAGCCGGCTTTACACCCTCTTTAACGACTTCAAAAAGCTCTATGCATGTAGAAGGTGAATTCCCAATAACCACAATGTTATCATAAATCAGTTCCTTTGCGAGCCTGATTCCAGCGGCAGTTCTCGTAAGATTCTCCTTTTTCGCCATCTCCATTGTTTTTGGAGCATTCACAAAACACTTTACCTTCTCCCTGTATTTTTTGTTAATGCCTGCTTTCACCATTTCAATGTCCGTAATGATTATTTTTCCCGCTTTTATGCACTGTATCCCCTTCTCAACCGGATGGTGTTTGAATGAAAGCAAGTCCAGAAAAGAAGGGTCGGCATTAGCAAAAACCACTCTCTCCGCTACTCTTCGTTCGTGCTCGCTTAACGAACCCGGATATTTTGAGACAATATCCTCTACGATTGCCTTGCTCTTCTCCCATATTTTATTTCCCGCTTCTGTCATACTCATATTTCTTTTCATAACCTCTCCGTGTAACCATTCGCCCGCCAAGTTTTTTCGTTCCCGAGCAGCCAATAATAATAGTCGTTGACATGTCTATACGATGATAGAAGTCAGGCAATTCTTCTAAGGTGGTAATATCGACTTCGCATCCTTCTCTTTCAGCATTTTTTACTATGCCCACCATCGTTTTCCTGTCACGGAACCGCATAAAAACCTCGTGTGCCTTCTCCAGTTGAACCCTTCTGTTTTTGCTCATCGGGTTATATATAACCACAACAATGTCCATTTTTGCTAAACCTTCCAGCTTCTTTTCTATCTCGCTCCACGGCACCAGCAAATCGCTCAAACTGACAATTGCAAAATCATTTGATAAAGGTGCACCAAGTAAGGCAGCCGATGCGAATGCCGCCGTTGTGCCCGGGATTATTTCAAAATCCGAATCCGAATTACCAATGACTTCAATAACAAGTCCAGCCATGCCATAGATGCCCGCATCGCCTCCAGAGACAACAACAACGTTTTTGTGCTTTCCTAATTCCACTGCCTTCTTTGCACGTTCAACCTCTGTTCCCATCCTGCCTATTATCACCTCTGCACCCGCAGGAATGATTTTCTTTATCAGCTCAATGTATCTTTCGTTGCCCATAATGACATCTGCACTTAAAATCCGCTCTCTCGCCCTATCCGTCAGTAAATCCAAAGAGCCCGGTCCTATACTCACTACCGATAACATTTTAAAACACCACCGCCAGTGTTATTTTCCTATCAAACGATTTCCTTTTCACGAATTTGAACTCGTCCTTATTCATCTTCGCTCCTAGGATAGCACATGGTTCTGCAACACCCTTTATGTTAAGCGCTTCCGTTGCTGCGCTTTTTGACCGCACATCCACGCTGTTTATTTCGTCTCGTGAAAATAAAAATAGGGGGATGCCAAACTCATATGAAACCTCTTGCAACTGCTCAGTTTTTCTGAAATCCGCGGTGCATAACCCTTTGACTTCTTTCAGTTCTATTTCCAATTCCTCTAAAAACGCATAAATCGCATTCTCTATCTCTACTGCTTCAACGCCGAGATGAAATCCAATTCCTACGTAGACCTCCTTATCATTATCTTTTTCTATCTTCATTCTCGTTCATCACTTTAAATGTTGTTATTACAGGCTGTGCGGATATTCTTTCTGCAATGAGTTTTGCAAATTCATTCGCTCCTCTATGCCCGTTCAGCACGGGTATAACATACTTCCCACTCTCATCTATGCATACCACCCAGGGGTCTTCGGTTTTTTTCTTCGGTTCTATTGCCCTCACAACCACACCCATAGGAAGAACAGCAACGATGTTCTTGTGCTCTCTGAAACTTTCCCTTATGGCTCTGTAAACGCTTTTCACCTTTTCATCTGCGCTGTTGCAAGAAATCTTTTCCGAGCATATCAGCTCTGCATCGAATCCTTCGGATAAGAGCACGTTTTTCACCTTCTCCGCAATTGCAACTGATTCCTGAGCAAGAGAGAAAATAGCAATCATAGGTTTTTATTTAGCTCCTTAGAAAATCCCAAAACCAAATACATACCAATACTACCAACCCCAATCTTCAATTGGGAAATTCCCAAACTCGAATAATTATACAAATGCATCATGGCTCATCACCTCCATAAAGTTTTGAAACGCCTGATTTTTCAAGCACATCACCCACGATTATCACGGATTGGCTCTTTATGTCCTCTTTCTTCACCTTCTCGTTTATGTCCTCCAAAGTGCCCTTTATTATCTTCTCTTCCGTCCATGACGCTTTATGAACCACTGTTACGGGTGTCTCAGGCGGATAGCCGTCTCGCAGTTCTGAAACGATGTCATCAATGAGGTGAACACCAAGAAAAATGACCATTGTTGCACCATGCCTTGAAAGTTCCTTTATGCTTTCCTTCTCCGGCTTTCCGGTCTTTCCATAAGGTTTTGTTATTATCAATGTCTGCGATACACCGGGAGAAGTGAGTTCCCTCTTCAGGGATGCAGAAGCAGCAGAAAAAGAAGATACTCCGGGCACTATCCCGAATTCGATATTTTTAGATGCAAGGAATTCCATTTGTTCCTGGATAGCGGAATAGAAGCTCAAGTCGCCAGAATGAAGCCTTACCACCTTCCTCCCCTCGTTCACAAATTTCTCGTAAATGGCGAAGATTTCATCTCGGTTCTTCCCGTGGCTGTCTATTAATATCGCATCAGCCCTCGCATATTTTAAAATGTCGGTATGGATAAGAGAGCCAGCATATATTATCACGTCAGCATTCTCTATTTCCCGCTTTCCTCTTAGGGTGAGCAATTCAGGGTCGCCCGGCCCTGCACCTACAAATACCACCCTCATTCCTCTTCCTCCTTCTTTACAATGAGTGTTGCGAGGTAATGAGTCTTTTCTTTTATTTCAGAAAGTTTGCCGATGAACATTTCTTGGTCCTTAAACCCAACCTTAACACCTAAAATGGCTTTTTTGTTGCCCAGCATATTTTCGATTTTCTCTGTATTTTTTGGCTTGAGGAATATCAAGGAATCGGAGCTTTGTATTACCTGCACTGCGTTTTTGTTCCCTTTTACATCGGGAACAATGGAAACGACTTCATTCCCTTCCGCAATTGGAACCTTGGCAATAGAGGAGCAAGATGAGAAGGATGTCACTCCTGGAATTACTTCTACCCCATCCACTGCATCTTTGAAAATCTCCAGGAATCGGTAGAATGTGGAATACATGCTTGGATCTCCCAGAGTGACGAAAGCCATTGTTTCACATCCCTTGCCTTTTTCCAGCACCTCTTCCCTTGCCTTTTTCCAATAGTAGTCCAATTTCTCCTGGTCTTTCGTCATCGGGAACACCGGTTCAACAACTATGAGTTCGTTTTCTCTTTCTTTTATAATTTTTTCAATCGTAAGCAAAGCCAAGCTCCTTTTATCCTCTCTTGACTTCGGAGCAACTATCATATCCACTTCCTTGAGTATTCTATATGCTTTCAATGTGAGCAGTTCCGGGTCTCCCGGTCCCACGCCTATTCCATACAGCTTGCTGAGCTTGTTGATTTTCATTTCTCGTTGTACATAACGTATAACTTTCCTCTATTTAAGACGCAGATTTACACTGATTTACACGGATATTTTTTCTTTTGGTGGCCAGGCCATTTTTAACGGCATTAATCTTTTCATCTGTGTTAATCTGCGTTAATCTGTGTCAACGATTTATTTTTTTTCTCCATCTATCAGGAATACAGGATAAGAAGGTGCGAGGGCGGTTTTTCCTCCTAAATCCTTACCTTTATTCAAGCAGATATTCAGAACCTCTGGATTGATGCCCCTGCTTTTTAATACTCCTATGGCTTCCACCACGGTCTCAAGCCTGACCGCAGCTATGATAATCCTTCCTCCATGCTTCAAGTGCTTGAACACGTTCTCAAATGATTTTTCAAGGTTATCCGTGCCACCGAAGAAGATGACATCAAAACTGTTGCTCAAATTAACTTTTTCCATCTCACCTAAGATAAGCTCGATTTTATCATTCAATCCAAATTTTTCTATGTTCCTTCTCGCAATTTCAAAATTATCTTCATCCTTTTCCACTGCGGTGACATTGCAACCGAGCAATGCGAATTCAATGGAAACGCTTCCCGACCCTGTACCCACGTCTAAAATCCTTTCGTTTCCTTTTATCCTCGCTTTTGAAACTATAATAGAACGGATTTCTTCCCTCGTTAAGCCTGCTTTCGATCTCGAGAATAGCTCGTCCGGGATTCCATATGTCTTGTAATCCCATCTTATCTTTGATTTCATTTTTTTTCTTATCTTTTTCTACCATCGAGCTTGTAGCCTGCATAGACGAATAAGAGAATAACTATAACTGCTATAATTCCCACCAGTGGAGTTGCAGAAATAGGAAATCCTTCTTCTGCCTCTACTTCTTCCATCACTTTACCTACTTTTATCACTTCTTCCTCTCCTATACCGCCCTTTCCTGCTGCTGACAGCACTTCTTTATTATACTTCACCACTGTTCCAGTGCTTATCACTCCCGGGGCTGAAAGGATACCGGCAATATATTCACGTAAAAGAGGGTTTCCGCAAGTATGATGGCAGCAAGTCACTCCATGCTCAGCAACGGATTCGGCATATTCCTTAGCAAGCTCCTTAAGAACCTCTTCAGAAGGATGCCAGTATCCTTTTCTTGACACCTCAAGCATTCTCGCAGTGATTGATTGGTGGGCATAAGGATTTTCTTCAAAAAATTCCTTCAATCCAAGGTCATATTTGTCCCTAAGATAGACCTCATAAGTTTCATTCCACATCCTTTCAGTGATAAGTTCAGGCACTGTTACATCCCATCCCCACTGGTACTCTACGAATTTTGCCATCTCTCTCGCTCCTGCATACCCCTCCTCCTTCATCCCTCTGATCCACTTCGGACTGAAATATCTCGCTCGTTGCTCCCTTGTGAGATAGTTGCTCAGCTCTTCGATTTTTTCTTCTCCGGGAAGCCTCT
Organism: Candidatus Methanophagales archaeon; assembly: GCA_023131215.1. GTDB lineage: Archaea > Halobacteriota > Syntropharchaeia > Alkanophagales > Methanospirareceae > JAGXOS01. The sequence goes on from JAGLZV010000029.1 coordinate 8,621, forward strand.
GATTGCTTATATAAAGGTCGGGTGTTTCTCCTTTTGTGTTTCTTACTGCTAAAGCTAACCCTCCCAGATATTGAAAGTAATCATCGTTGTCCATCACTCCATTCATATTAGAGCTTTGACTATGTAAAGCAACGTCCACTCTTTTCAGATTCTCCTCAAATACTCCCGCATGCTGATTGCCCCACGTATCCTCGCCATATACGTGGCTCATTCTTTTAATGTAAAAATTGGCAAGTTTCGTCTCATTTTCCCACGTGTTACTGGCAGCCACAGCATCATCTAAGTTCGTTCCGTATGCTCCGGGTGATTCTGAAAATATCCTTGCCCTTGAGAGATTAGTTGCCACAGATTCGTTATATCCTTCTTTTAGAAGGCTTGTATAAACATAAAAAGAGTTCTCTCGTGCATAGTTCCTGAATTCTTCTTCTGTTGCGTTAGAAGCAAGCTTAACCGCCCTGTCAATGAGTCTTACCTTATCCGGGAACGTATCTCTATAAAGCCCAGAAGTGGTAACTAAAACATCTATCCTTGGCCTTCCAAGCTCCTCAGAATTGATGAGTTCGATGTCCACTACTCTATCTCTCCCGTCCCACACCGGCTTTGCTCCTAATAAGTATAAAATCTCTGACTCCGTTATTCCCTGATGTCTTATTGTTTCTACTGACCAGAGCACGAAAGCAACTTTATTTGGATATGCCCCCTCCTTTTCTAGTTGTTCGGCTATTAGCTGGTCTGCGAGTTCTTTTCCTATTTTCCATGCTTCTTTTGTGGGAACGATTCTGGAATCAAAGGAATAGAAATTGTTTCCAGTAGGAATAGCCCCCGGACTTCTAATTGGGTCATTTCCTATTTTTGGTGGGATATACCTTCCTTCTAAGCCATCTAATACTCTGGGAATTTCAATATCGCAACCTGCGATAGCCTCGCTATATTTTAGCGCGAGTTCAAGATCAGTTGTTATGTTGTCTGACATTGTGCTTAAGAGTTTATACTGGGCACCCTCAATGGGTGTATTGTTAATAATAACCTCGTCCAGGAGTTCATCGAGCATTGTTTTATTACCTTCAAGAAGGGCGAAATGATCAATATCATAAACTGCCTCGACATGTTCTTCATATTCTGCTCTCAGCATTGACTTTACCATTTTAATTAGTCTTTCTCCTTCAGGAGGCTGACTCAAAGTGTGCAAGCCGTAAGGTATGTATTCTGAAGAGAGCTCGTGAAGATACTGGTGCACTTTTCCTCTTATCACTAACTCCTCAAACTCTTCTAACTTCGCTTCTCTTAGCTCCTCTACTGAGAAGTTAACGTCTTCATCAATTCCCATCCCTTCACAGAGGTCTAATATTGATTGCCTGTATTCTTCCTTAAGACGAGGTTCTGTCGTATCCATATAGAGATGTATCTTTTGATGAAGCTCTGAGAGGTTTCCATATAATCCCGAGCTTTCGATTGGAGGTGTCAGATGGTCCACAATAACAGCATTTCCTCTTCTCTTTGCTTGTGTCCCTTCACCAACGTTATCCATCTCATAGGGATAAATGACCGGCATATCCTGTATTAGAATAGCAGGCCAGCAGCTTTCTATTGATAATCCACTCTCTTTACCAGGCAGCCACTCTTGTGTTCCATGCTTTCCGAAGTGTATGAGCGCATCTGCCTTGTATTCTCTGTTAAGCCAGAAGTAGAAGGCTATGTATTGATGGTGAGGAACCAATTCTTTATCATGGTATAGAGCCGTGTTATTCTGCAGTATCCCCCTTGTTGGTTGAGGAGCAAGTATTATCTTCCCAAATTTTATTACCGGGAACACAAAATACTTCCCTGTGGTGTTTTCATACACCATCAAATCTCCAGGAGGATTGCCCCATTTCTCTATTACTTTCTCTCGACTTTCTTTTGGAAGCCCATTAAACCACTCCAAGTATTTATTCACCGGGAATAAGACCACAGGTTCGTTCTCTGCCATATTTTTGAGTTCACCGGGAGCCCAACTGCCTATATTCCTCCCTTGACGAATCATCAAATCAATGAACTCAGTTTCGTTAGGAACTTCTCCTTCCACCCCGTAACCTTCTTTTTTCATCGCACCAAGAAGCATTTCCAAACTTGGTGCTATATTCAGATAACATGCGCCAAAATTGTCTTTCCCACCTCCGTGATTGTAGTATATAACTGCTATTCTTTTCTCAGGATTATCTTTGTTCCTGAGTTCAATCCAGGAAATGGTTCTGTTTACTACCCATTTTATCTGGTCTTCTATGGGCTCGTAATATGAGAAGGCGGTTTCCGGGTCAATTGACTTCCCTCCTATTACTACATGCTCTATTGTTCCATCTAACTCCGGCTGAGCTATTTGCCATGGAATTCCTATCCATGAAACCCCTTGCTCACTTTCCCTCCATTCCGTTTCATTCTCGGAAGAAAGTTGTATCAAATTTATAACCGGGACATCAATCCTTTCCAAATCATTTAACCCTTCTTCAGGAGAGTAATAACTTATTCTAAAAGATTTCATGGAAAGGAGGATATCAGGTTTTGCTTCTTCAAGGAGGAAAGGATTCGTTTCTTGATACGCCGCAATCACATTTATTCCCCTTTCTTCGAGAGACTCGATGAGTTCATTGATGACTTTTAAATCGCCGGTTGCATAATACCTCTTATAAAACAATATTCCCGCGGTAGGCTTGCCTGGTTCAGACTCATACCATTCTAAATACGCATCTAAACTTTCAAAAAGCTTCTTCGCTTCCGGATGGTATATCGCATCGTCTGGCAAAACCATCGGTGTTTTCACTTCGAGCTTCATCTCGCAGAACTTAACAGCCAAATAAACCAAAAGACTTTTTACGTTCTCCGTTCCGCCATTTTCCAAGTATTCCACAATCCAGGGATGCTCACTCACGTTCACATTTCCTAAATCAGTCTCTCCAGAGTGGATGGCAATTATTTTCGCTCCCACTTCCTTTCCTTCTCTTATCTTGCTCTCTATTTCCATTTGAGACTCCGATCCCAACATCTCCAGGAAAATAATATCGTATCCCCTTAAACTCGCGGGTATTCTTGAGATTTCTTCGCTTGTGTAAACAGTAACATTAAAACCTAACTCACCGGCAGCATCTGCGATCAGACCTTTATAGCCAGCAGAACCCACAATAAAACACATATCCCATTTATTATCCTTTCCCTGAGTGGGTAATACGCATTGAAAAATAGAGGTGCATAGAAACATGCACAAGATGAAAACTGTTAACAATCTAATTATCTTCATTTTTTCTCTTCATTCTCCAAATCCACGGGGACATAAATTACCTCGCCGGTTTCTAATTTATAAGCAGTTCCGAGTATTTTTCCTTTCCCTCCTGCGGTTTTGTTAGTCATTTCCAGATGCTTTATCTCTTTTCCTTCTTTAATGATGATCTCCATGTCTTCTTCACCCGGGTTTTTCACTATGGTTACATTAGATTCCTCAGAAAGAAGTTCAGGTAGATGTGAGGAGAAAGCAAAGGCAATGAGCAATATTACCGCAAAAGCCATTGCTACGTCGAATAGATTAGCTAATCCACCCATAGGGTCTTCCTCATCTCCGATAATATCTCTATACCTCCTTCTTCTTGACATAATCATCACCTCCTAAAACTTCCACCACGTATTCCATATCACTTAAGTCATGAGAATACCATCTCTTTTTGATCGTCGCCATAACGTAGTTTATTCCTCCGATAAGTAAACCCAAGACAGTGGTGCTGAATACAACGATCATATTTGTAGCCATTTCACTTATGTTTCCCGAAGCCAAATTCATTAACGCAGGACCCATGGGTATTAACGTCCCCATCAACCCTAACATCGGTCCTACTCTGATTAATATCCTCTCCTTTTCAGTTCTTTCCCATACAGTTATCTCATACTCTTGGAGAAGCTTTTCAGCCTCTGTTTTGAAATTCCCCCTTCCAATAAACTCAGATAGATCGTTAATAAATTTAGAGAGTAAATAACTTGAACCACTACTCATTACGGTTTCAGAAGCTTTTTCTATTTCTCCTCCCGCTAAAAACTCTTTTGCCTCCCCACACCCTATTCTAAGCTTTTTTAGATTGCGATTCCGGGAAGTGTATTCAGAGAAGAATGCACCTGTTTCTGCAAATGAATAGACTAAAAGCACAAGAAGCCCTATTATCACGGGATACAATAGCGCTAAGGTTACCGTGTAAAGAGTAGTTAACAGTGCCTCGGAGACCATCTATTCACCTCCTTTATCCTATGCCTTAGGAAACCAAAGAAAAAGAAGAAAATAGCGATGAGCACGAAAAGAACCAATTTATCCAGAGATATGGAAATGCTTAAAGATGCTATTTGCATATCATTCGCCTGGATATATGCTGGCATGAGTAAAACCGATAGGAGATAAAAACTTCCAATAAATATCATTACATTTCCAAGGTTAACAGGAGTTTTCTTAAACTTCCTTGAAAGCAATGAAGTTGTTATGAGTGTTATGAAAAAGACAAAACCAACAGAAGTTCCTACTGCAAAACTGTTCAAGTCAGTATAAGCTGCTAAAGTAGTGCAGGAGATAAAAATAGCAGTCAGGCAGATAGGACAAGGGATAGAAAGCAGTAGGAAGCTGTGCCTGGAGATATCCCGCCTTTTTGAATTCCATTCCTTCACTGTGTGTATCCCTGCCGCCAGCATAGCTATGGAAAGAAGTGTAAAAAAGATAACATAAACAGTGGTAATGCCTCTGCTAAGAATCAACTGTCCAACCCTAATCGGGATTAATTCCAGTAATTGGTTGACTGCAATTGAAAGGAGAAGATATATACCACCCATATATACAATTTCCTTCTTTTTTAAACTCGCTAATCCACACCCTATCCCTGCTTTTGCTCCGAGAACAAAAATGCTCAAAAAAACAGCAATAAAAAGTCCTGGTATCAGATTCATTTATTTACATTCGCCTCCCTTGTAAATGCCTTCTCGCTCAATTCATATCCAGAAATATCAAGCAGCCAACTTCCATCCTTAAATTTTTTATCTGATTTTGTTATCTCCATTCTTCTCTGAAATAGAGGACCATCAACTACAAAAGTGTGATATTCGCCATGTTCGCCGCAGGGATGAATTTCTTTTGGCAAGCCATTAATGAATTGCTCGTTTAATTCCCTACCTACCCACTCTTTACCGAACGAATCAGCTTTAACTTTTATAACTATCGCTTTAAATCCCGCGTTTACAAATTCTTTCAGAATTTCCAGCGGCTCATTTCCCCATAAAGGTTCTATTGACACCACTTCCACTTCTGAGCAAACCCTGTCCACCCATTCTTTGTGTTCTGGCAGGTCAATATCGCCAAAAACACCTCCTTTTACTCCTCTCCCTTTTAATTCTTCCACCGCTTGCTTGAATTTTGCTTCGTATCCCGCCCATGAACTCTTAACTTGAATTATAGGTATTCCTATTGCCTCTGCCTGTAAGGCTATCAAATCAGAGCTAATCCCGTGAGCTCTTGACCTCTTTCCGTCCTCTGATACGAAATTAAGAAGATAAGAAACGTCAAAGCCGTCTGATAATGCTTTATAGCAGGCAAGGCAACTTTCCTTTCCTCCGCTCCATGAAGAAAAAACTTTCATCCTTGCTTTCATCTTCATTTTTCACCACTTCCTTTTCTTTTTCTTCTGAGCAAAAGCAGATACGCCACTGCAAGCAGTCCAGCAAATGCGAATGCTACCCCAACCCCGGGTAATTTTAATGCTGGTGTTAAACTTGAAGAGGATATGGGAGTTGGTGTTGATGTTATCGCACTAAGAGAGGTTGCAGATTGCTCTTCTAATAGCGATTCCCCTTTCTCTCTTTCTTTCTCTTTGTAACACGGTATTCTCACACATACAGAATTCGATTCGTGTTTGTTTACCCCCTTCTTATAAACAGCCTTGAAAACCGCACTATTTTCTCCTTCTTCTGCTCCACTAATATTAAATACCGCTATCGCTGACTCTCCTGGCTTCATCTTACCAATGTATATGCCCTCTTCAAACGGTGCCTTTATTTTAAATGTAAAATCAACTTTCTTACCCGGTCCTATTACGCCAGCAGAGATATGCCTGTTGTAGACTTTGAAGTCGTTATCGACAATATGAGCCTCTTTTATGTATGCGTCCATTGTGAAGTGTGTTTCTGCTTCAACCTTATCCTTATCCAGGCATATATCCCTCTCTATCGGCTTATCTTGCATATTCTCAAGTGTTATCGTAAGCACACCTACGTCACTGGGCATTAACGTCTCAGGGCTAAGCGCATAGCCGGTTACCATCACAGAAGGTTTTGGATTTGAAGCGCTTTTAGTCTTACTTAACAGGTCGTCTATCTCAGCTGCGGAAACCGGGATGGATATTGGAGAAATCAAAGATATAACGGATACAATAGCAAAAAGCGGTATGGCTTTTTCTTTTCCTTTTTTATTCCATCCTCTTACTATATTACCCCTCACTCTCCTTTCAACTCAATTTAGAAGTGCGATATTTCTCTTTAAATATCTTTTGTTTTGGCTAATAACTATAACCCAAATAGGTAACATTACAAAATCCTACCTATGACTTGAACAGGCTTTTTAAGCGATTTCTTCAGCATTTCCATATTTTCCTCTTCCACTGTAATAAGCACAACGGTTGAAGGTCCCGCCGATTTTTCTATATCGATATCCATTTCCTCCTCAATTTTATATTTATAACCTGAGATGCTCTGCATCATTTCTAAGCTTCTTTTTATCCCTTCGTGACCAACGGGTATGATTTCATGGACAAACCCCTTCTTTGAAAGTTTCTGCACATCCTCCACCATTACGATACTTCTGGCACTGGCTTTTAGCACTTCATCCCTCACCTTTGGCTCACCTACTGCAGCAATCAAATTACCTTTTAATGACTTACCAACTTTCAATTCCTTCTCCATGCATGTGCCCAATGCGGTAATACTCATGCCAGTTTGGTTTGTTTCGATGTTCTCCTCTGTATGCCCTTCTAATATCTCCAATGCTTTAATTTTATGCGCTTCCTCTCTTATCCCCTGAAATATTTGTGAGCCGGTGGGGAAGAATTCTACACTCAGGTTGACAACCAAAACAATCGGCTGCGCTCCCGAAGACAGAACCTTTATAAGCACTGTTCGAGCCATTAACCGTCCCAGGAGTTTGCCATCAAGTTTGACCACATCTTCTTTCTTTGGTCCTATGCCACCGGAGGATGTATTAGCAAGCACGAATGCCTGTCCATTCTTGAGTTTCATAATAACGAGGTCACCCCATTTAGAGGTTGAAATCTCATTTGGAGATATTTTCAGGCTCCTGAGGTCTATGAATCCTCCTATATTCTCCAAGAGTTGAAAATAAATTGTCAGTGCGTGTCTTATTACCTCGGAGCGAGTGATGCCATTCCTGGTTGCAATTTCGTCAATCTTCTGTATTTTCGTTTTTGGTAGTCGGATGTTTACGGGTTCCATTTTGTCTTCCTCTCCTTTACTGCATTACATCTGTAATACAAAAAGAAACATTTAAAAAAGATTGATTTTATTGCTTCCAGCATGGACAGGATAAAAGAAGCAATAGAAAGGATAAAGAGATAATAACAATGGCTGGAGATCACGGCGTTGCGGATGAAGGCGTGAGTGCTTATCCAAAGGAAGTAACACCGCAAATGGTTTACAATTTCTTAAGCGGCGGAGCGGCGATAAACGTTCTCGCAAGACATATCGGTGCGAGAGTTGTTGTCGTGGATATGGGCGTGGCAGCGGAATACGAACTTAGTCCGAAGATAAGGGATTATCTCATTGCATCGCATCTCTCAGTTGAAGCCTGTCATCGAGCTATTTTAGACCACCTCGGAATCAAACCGTTGTTCAATCTGAATATGCGACTTGGTGAAGGCACGGGTGCAGCACTCGGAATAAGCATCGTGGACGCATCCTGTAAGATATTGCGAGAGATGGCTACGTTTGAAGAAGCAGGTGTCTCGGAGAAGGAATGAAGAGGAAAGAAAAGGATGTCCGAAGATAGGATAAAGGATTTCGGCAGCATGATTACCGAGCTCATGCGGGGAAGAAACCTTACACGGAGCGAGGCATGCGAGATGTTCCGCCAGGTGCTCATGAATGAACAGCCAGATTTGCAGCAAGGAGCTTTCTTAGTGGCAATGACTGCTAAAGGTGCGACGCCAGAGGAGATCGCTGGCATTTGGGATGCCCTTTACGAATACGATACCGTGAAAGTAACACCCGCAGTGTCACAGCCTCTGGTCGAAAACTGTGGTACTGGAATGGATGCAATCAATACTTTCAATATCAGCACCGCTGCTTCTATCGTTGCAGCAGCCAACGGTATCTGCATGGCGAAACATGGGGCAAGAGCAATTACATCCAGGTGCGGGGCAGTTGACATCTTGGAAGCAGTAGGAGTTGATGCGGAATGTGAAGTGGAAATTGTAAAAAGAAGTATAGAAAAAGCAGGAATTGGCATCTTCAATGGTATGAGTCCTAAAGTCCATCCCCAACTGGCAAGAATCCTGTCTCAGATTCGGTTTGGCACCTTCCTGAATATCGCGGCTTCTCTTGCCAATCCTGCACTTCCTCACTACGCTGTAAGAGGTGTCTATTCCAAGGACCTGGTTGAGCCTGTCGCCATGACAATGAGAGAAATTGGTTATCAGAGAGCTTTTGTAGTTCATGGTATGAACGAAGATGGGACCAAAGGCATGGATGAAGTCTCCACCATAGGTGAAACAATCGTTGCGGAACTGCATGAAAATGGTGAAATTACTACTTATACCGTTACTCCAGAGAAGTTTGGAATTCAACGCACTGACGCACATGCTCTTCTTCACGCTTCAAACATTAAAGAAGAAGCTCTATGCTTCCTGAAGATATTGAGCGGCGTGGAACAGGGTCAAAAAGCCGATATCGTCTGTCTCAATACCGCCCCTATTTTATATTTGATAGGCAAAGCCAGAAACCTCAGTGATGGAGTGGAAATAGCGAGAAAGACACTCGAATATGGTGAAGCAATCGCTAAATTGAGAGAATGGGTGAGAGAACAAAATTCTGACGCTGAACAAGGTGAGAACAAACTTGAATGTCTGTTAGAGGAGATTAAGGGGGGATTAAAATGAAAGCGGCAGTTCTGGGAAGAATAAAGGATTTAAAGATAGTGGATATAGATACACCTGCGTGTAACCTTGGGGATATATTGATAAAAGTAGAAGCATGTGCGATTTGCAAAACAGATGTAAAGATGTTCCATGCTGGGCATCGTGACCTCAAACTGCCACGCGTGCTCGGGCATGAAGTTGCCGGGACAATCGTTGAGGTTGGAAAAGGAGTTGAGGACAAATTCAAAGTGGATGATCGAGTGCAAGTAGCTCCGGGGCTTCCATGCGGAAGTTGCCCCTTCTGCATAAGGGGCGTTCCCAATATGTGCGACGCTATGGAAATAATAGGCTTTCATCATGATGGTGGATTCGCTGAATACATGCTCGTTCCCGCAAATGGAGTTCAAAATGGGTGTGTGAATAAGATACCACCGTCTTTATCCTTTGAAGAAGCATCTCTCACGGAACCTATCGCCTGTTGCATCAATGCGTTGGAACTTTGCCATGTAGAACTTGGAGATGTAGTCGCAATCTTTGGAGCTGGCCCAATCGGCCATTTATGTGCTCAATCAGCCCAGCTCTTTGGAGCATCAGAAATCATCATCATCGAAAATTCTCCACAAAGAATCGAATTTGCTGAAAAGAATAACTTGGCAGATGTTATTATAGATTCAAGAGCTATTGATATTGACCCTGTGGAAGCACTGCGAGAGGAAACCAATAGTAACGGAGTAGATGTAGTTATCCCTGCCTGTTCTGCTCCTTCGGTCCCTGTTCAAGGCGTCAAAATACTCAATAAACGTGGAAGAATCGTATTTTTCTCCGGTCTGCCATACGGATATGAAAATATCTCCCTCGACCACAACCTGATACATTATAAAGAGATTCAAATATTCGGCGCATACGGTTGCACTTCCGAGCAAAATAGAGAAGCGGTGAGGATGTTATCTGCTGGAAGGATAAATGTAAAGTATCTGATTACGCATCGCATCTCTTTGGATGAGCTAATCAAGGGTTTTGAAATGGTTGATATGCATAATGCGATGGAAGTTGTGGTGAAATAATGAATTTAAAATAATGCCTCGTCCTGCTCATAACTCCGATTCAATCGCAGAGCGAGTTCAGCCTTTGTTAACTCTTTACTTAGATAAGAAACGTGCTCAAGCAATGAAACCATATCCAAGCGCAAGATTGTATCCATTACCTCCTTTGCACTTCTCCCTACTATCCGTTTCCCGGTAGGCGAATGTTCGGCATATATCTTCTTATCGCTATCGCCTTCACCTTCTATTTCACAAATACCTATTTTAAAGCATCCCTTAGGGTCAAGTCTCCATTTCTTATCCCCTTTCGCAACAATAAGCTCTTTATCTTGAAGTTGCACGACTGGCTTTCTTCTCTTCTCCTTCAACATCAAAAGGTCGAATCCAACGTCCTTAGGTGCGCTTTTGCGTGCTTTTGCGAGTGTCATCATCTCTGATGCTATCCTCAACTCTCTTACACTTCCTATCGCTTTGTCACTGTACTCAGGTGTAAAAAGAATATCAGCATTCAATTCGGAGGCTATACCCGCTAAGGTTGCGTTTATACCCACCGAATCCGCATCCATAAGCTCTGTGACGTTTCCAACGCCAAAGAAAAGAGGCGTGCTCTTATCTTGCAACCTGAAAAGATAATAGTTGTATAAGGATTTTGCAATTCCATATCCAACGGCATTCAACACGGGGTCTGCGATTACGTGCTTTATGCCCTGCTCCTTAGCCCTCTTTATGTTTGCAAACAAGCTCTCATTGTTTTTGTCAGATGCGTCAAAATCAGGAATTACAACTGCCACTATGTCATTTTCCCTTATCTCATCACCCACTTCCGAAATATTTTCTTTATTCAGGCTGAGTACCATGTCAGCGCCGGTTTCTATGCCTGCAAGTATTAGTTCTGCATCTAAGGTATCAACAGAAAGGGGAACATCGGGTGCAAAAGCCAAAACCGCTTTTACTGCTTTTTTCACTTCGCCTGGGTTTGCACCCACGTGAATGCCAATGTCTATTATATCCGCGCCGCTATTCATGAAATGCTCTATTTTTTGATGTATTTCCCCCTCATTGAGCCGCGTTGCATCCACGAGCTCTGCGCAGATCTTCATCCTCACTCCTCCACCTATTTTCACTCCTTTTATACTGAATTTTTCTTTTACACCGCTCTCCAACTTATACAACTGTTGCTTCGCATTCTCTTTTCTCTTCTCCGCTAAAAACACATCCGCTGGTATGTGTGAAGAGAACTGCATCTCCTCTGCAAATTGTAACGTATCCCCGATGTCGTATGCATGTCTGGGTCCCAACCTGATTGGTGTGGTGATTTCTTTTTCTAATCTGCTGAAATCCGCTTTGCAAAGTCCTGAAAGTAAGATTAGGTCATAGTCCGATTTTTTAGAAATAAAATGTTTCTCAAATGCCTTTCTCAGCGATTTAGGCGTGGAAAAAGCGGCAATACTTAAGTCCTGTGTAAGCACATCGCAGTCTATATGAGCAAAATTTGTAGTTCTTACTGCGTCCTTAACCATTCCTTCTGCTTTCCTTCCAGTTGCTAATAGTATCTTCATTCGCTAAAACACTCCATAAACGGGTCTTCGGGGTTATCCTTCATCGTTTGATACACGATAAACGTCTCAGTCCGCTCAACAGCGCCAAAAGATTGCATCGTCCTTAAGAATTCTGTCATCTCATCCTTATCCCTGAAAAGAAGCTCCAGGAAAAAATCAAACCTGCCGAAGAGGAGTTGAATTTTCCTTACGTTTTTACTGTTCCTCAAGAACTCACTGAGTTCATTCCTCAATTTCTCTTCTGGTTTTGCAATGAGCAGAACATAAGCCTTGAAGGAGAACCCGAGCTTATCCGCATCTAAACACACCGAAAATCCCTTTACCACACCTTCCCCTGACAGCTTCCTCACGCGCTCAAAAGCTACTTGCCTGCTTATCCCGCACCTTCTGCTCAGCTCAGAATAGGAAAGCCTCCCGTTCTCAAGCAGCGCTCTCAAAATACATTTGTCCTTCTTCTTCAACTTCATTTCCACCATTTGTAAAAATTAAATATCGAAAACTTTATAAATTGATTACATATTTATCTCTTTTGGTTTTGATTATGGAAATGAAAGCGAAAGATAAAAAGCGAAGTGGAGAGGCAGAGATAAAGATGGAAGATAAAAAAACAATGAACACGCTAAAAGCGAGATTAGGGAAGGAAAACTATCGAAAACTCATCAGGATAGATAACCCCAAGCTACATCAATTCATTGCCAAGTATGTAGAACTTTGTAATCCAGATAAAGTTTTCGTTTGCACCGATTCACCTGAGGATATTCAATATGTCAGGCAGGAAGCGATAAGAGCTGGTGAGGAGATGGAACTTGCTATGGAAGGTCATACGGTTCATTTTGACGGCTATTACGACCAGGCGAGGGATAAGAAAAATACTAAGTTCCTTCTACCACCGGGTGTTGATTTAGGTCTTAATATAAACGCGATGCAGAGGGAGGAAGGACTCAAAGAAATTCATGACATTATGCGAGACATTATGCGGGAGCACCAGTTGTTCGTGCGATTCTTCTGTTTGGGACCCCTCAAATCGGAATTCTCAATACCCGCTGTTCAACTTACCGATTCCGGTTATGTAGCTCATTCGGAGGACCTGTTGTATAGATCGGGTTATGAAGAGTTCGTAAGATTGGGGCAATCCGCACGGTTCTTCAAGTTCGTGCATTCCGCCGGGGAATTGGACGAGAGAATGACTTCAAGGAATATCAACAAACGCAGAATTTATATTGACCTCGAGGACGAGACGGTATATAGTGTGAATACGCAGTATGGCGGCAATACCATAGGACTTAAGAAGTTAGCAATGCGTCCTGCAATAAATCGGGCTTCAAAGGAGGGTTGGCTAACAGAACACATGTTTATCATGGGTGTGCATGGTCCATCGGTGGGGGTAACTTATTTTACGGGTGCGTTTCCCTCTCTCTGCGGAAAGACTTCTACATCCATGCTGCCGGGAGAAACCATAATTGGAGATGATATAGCTTACCTGAGGAAAAAGGATGGAGTAATACGTGCAGTCAATCCAGAGAAGGGAATATTTGGAATAATACAGGGCATAAACTCTGAGGACGACCCCTTGATTTGGAAGACACTCCACAGTCCAGGTGAGATTATATTTTCAAATGTGCTGGTTACGGAAGAAAAAGGCGTCCACTGGATTGGTAAGAATGAAGCCCAGCCCAAAAAGGGTTTCCATCACTCCGGTGAATGGACACCGGGGAAGAAAGACGCCGAGGGTATCGAAATATCACTTTCGCATCCAAATGCCAGGTTCACACTTGACATGCGACATATAGAGACTCTGGACACGGAGCTTGACAATCCTGAAGGTGTCGCAATAGGCGGGATAATATACGGTGGGCGGGATTCAGACACGAAAGTGCCAATTGAGGAATCCTTTGACTGGGTTCATGGCGTCATCACAATGGGTGCCGCACTGGAGTCGGAAACGACAGCCGCAACGCTGGGAAAAGAAGGGGTACGAAAAATCAATCCCATGTCAAACCTGGATTTCCTTTCCATACCTATCGGAAAATATATAGAAAATCATCTGAATTTTGGCATGGAATTAAAAAATCCGCCTCCTATATTCTCTGTGAATTATTTTCTACGAGACGCAGATGGAAATTTCACGAATGATAAAACTGATAAAGCAGTGTGGCTTAAATGGATGGAACTACGTTCACATCGCGAAGTTGAGGCACTGAAAACGCCCACAGGGCTCATACCAAAATATGAAGACCTTAAGAAGCTGTTTAGGGAGGTGCTTGATAAAGAGTATCCTGAAAAGGATTACATCGAACAATTCACGGTAAGGGTTGCAGAGAATTTAGCCAGAATTGAGCGAGTGGAGGAGTTCTACAAGACAAAAGTTCCTGATACGCTACAAATAGTGTTTGAAGTGTTAAAAGAGCAAAAACAAAGACTAACCCTCGCAAGGGAGAAATACGGGGATTATATTTCGCCAAACAAACTTTCTTTCACAAAGAAAGTTTGATCAAAGAAACATATATTTTTTAGTAAAGGTTTTTGCTTGCAAAAAAGTTTTTTGTAAAAAGAAAAAGTGTATTAAAATGATAGAAATATGTATATATGGGAGAGGAGGGCAAGGAGGAGTTACATTAGCGGAGTTAGTCGCACATGCAGCTATTTCAGAGGGAAAACATGCGCAATCAATGCCTTCTTTTGGCCCTGAGAGGAGAGGAGCACCAGTTCTCGCGTTCTTAAGAGTAAATGAAACAGAGCGAATTAAAGTTAGGGCGGAGATTGAAGAGCCGGATGTGTTAGTCGTGCTTGATCCCGGGTTGCTTGGGGTTGGCGGTGTCGTTTCAAGGCTTAAAAAGGATGGAATAGCGATAGTCAATACAAAGAAGAAATCGACCGAAATAAAATCGGATATTGGCGTGAAAAAAATAGCAACGGTGGATGCGATGGGTATTGCGAGGGGGGTTTTAGGCTTGCCCATTGTCAATACGACAATGATTGGAGCGCTGGTGAAAGCTACGGAAGTCGTCGAATTGGAGTCCTTAGAGGAACCAATGAAGGAACGTTTTGGAAAAGTTGCCATGAAGAACATAGATGCGATGAGAAAAGCGTATGAAGAAACGGAGGTGAGCTAAACAAAATGAGTGGTGAAAAAATTGGGTGGAAAGATTTAGAAATTGGGTTTGTGGTTACAGAGCCTGGAAGCGCATCCTCATATAAAACAGGTGATTGGCGGTCTGAAAGACCAGTTCGTGAGAATGAGAAATGCATAAAATGCGGGATATGTTATATCTACTGTCCGGAGGCGTGCATAAAGGAGGATGGAGAAGGGTACTTCGAAGCCGACTTGTATTATTGCAAGGGATGTGGAATCTGCGCACATGAATGCCCGAGAGGCGTAATAACGATGGTTGAGGAAGTGGAGGAATAGGAAAGGCTCATGAAATAGAAAGGAATGAAGGAATGAAAAGTATTTTGCTCAGCAGAACCAGAACCAAAAATTATTTAAATCTTTCTATCTTATATCGTTCATATTGTGCTGAGCAAATTCAAAAATTTCACGGATAGGCTTTTAAGTCCCCTTGGAAGATTTTTCATAAAAGTAGGCTTCGTGCCAAATGTTCTTACTACACTGTCTCTCATTTTCGCACTTCTCTGCTCCTTTGCCTTTTATCTCGGCGATTATCTTGTCGCGGGTCTATTAATCATTGCCGTTGGCTTTTTCGACGTCTTTGATGGCATCACTGCGAGAGCAAATAGAATGGAAACGAGATTTGGAGGATTTTATGATGCTGTTAGTGATAGATACACTGAAATTCTAATTCTTTTCTTCGCATCCTATTACATAAATGACTTTTTAATTGGCTTTATCGCAATTACGGGCTCTTTAACGGTTTCTTATGTTAGAGCAAGAGCTGAAAAGGATGGCATGGCATGCGGCATCGGATTTGCTGAAAGAGCAGAAAGACTGATGATTCTTGCTATATGCTCCTTTTTCAACCTCGTATTTTATGGTCTTTTAATAATCGCAATCCTTTCTCACTTAACAGCGATCCATAGATTTTTATATGTTTATAAGAAATATCATGAGTGAAGGACGGGAATCAAATTCAAATAACAGAGATTTTAGAAATGGTGTCTGAAAGACTTAAGACTCTTTTTGAAAAGGTGAAAAAGGGACTGGGTGAAAGGCTGAGTGAGATAAAGCCTGAAGATGTCGCTAAGTTTGCTGCTAAAGAAGCTGCTGGCGCCATTCCTTTCGTAGGACAAATTATAAAGGACGCTTTTGATGAGTTCTCGTCAGATGAAAAAGAAGAGCTTATAAAAGAGCTGAAAGAGTTGTCTGAGAGTCAATTTAAGGAAATTAGCGAGAAGGTAGGGTTTTCAGTTGAGTATTTAAAAGATATTCGGGGAATCACGCTTTATTCTTTTGAAGAACTTCGAGCAGATCACGAAGAGATTAAAGAATTAATACGAAGTTTGATTGAAATCCAAATGCGAGGGGTAGAGGTAAAACCACCAGAAATAAATATACCCACTATCCAATCAGTTTTGAGAAAAGGAGAAACATTTGAAGGTGATTTTTTCAAGAAAGAGCCAGAGTGGATAGACTTTGAAGAGGGGTTTGTTGTTGAACGAAAAGAAGTGGATGAAATCATGAGGAAGCTGGAAACCGACAATATTCAACTGGTCTTGGGAGAGCCTGCTTCTGGGAAATCCGTTATTCTCAAAAACATCGGGTTCAAACTTGCGAAGGAGAATAAAGATGTTTATGTTGTGGAGCTCAAAAGGCATTCACGAGATGAGGTCAAACGCTATTTTGAGGATATTCCTGAGATAAAGGTTGAAAAAACGGTTTTTATCGTTGATGATGCACATCTTTACCTTTCAGATTGCGAGAGCCTATTAAGGGAGTTTAAAAACATGAATTTGAAGGCAAAACTTATAATCGGGTCACGATGGCACTTATCTTGGGCATTAAAGGCGTATTATCCAGAGATGGATTCGGTAGAAGAGGAAGAGATTTATAAGAAGATAAGGGATTCGATTAGAGAAATAAAGTTTGGAAAAGATGAATCAGGAAAGAACAAATATCTAAATGCAGAAGATGTTTTTTTTCCTTTGTCTGTTTTTTACAGGTTTGAAATTTCAGTTGAGCGAGATTTTCTGGAAGAGCAAATGGGTATAGAAAAAAACATAGAAACTAAATGAACTGGATTAATGTACAAACAACGATGAACAAAGAAGAACTAAGAGAAA
>JAGLZV010000003.1 GCA_023131215.1 Candidatus Methanophagales archaeon
AACTAATTTGTTGAGACACTAGAAGAGCTTAGAATGGAATTGAACACTTTAAATACAGTTACAGATCAGTGGACATCTCCTTTTCCTATTGCTGACGAGTCAGCGAAGGAATGTGTTAGAGATTTCACAGCCTCAGCGAACTATTTTGTTAATGCGTTAAAAGAGGGGTATGGTTTATCCCTCACGAAGACTACATCTTCCCATTCAATAAAGCAAGGACATAAAACAACGGTTACAATAACCATAGAAAATACTGGAACTACCACATTGAGTGATATAGAGGTTGTCGATTCACTTCCTGCTGATTTCGATTTTGTAAGCGGAGAAAAATCAAATAAATATGGCATGCTTAAGCCCGGAGAATCGAGAACATTCCAATACACGATACAATCAAGAGAAGCAGGTAAATTCGATTTGGGTCAGGCAACTGCAACTTATGCCGATGAAGAAGGAAATTATCACACGGTAAAATCAAATTCAGCGATGGTTGAAGTAATGGCACCTCTTGTTACACCAGAAGTTCCGACAGGTGAAGAGAAGGGAATACCGGGATTTGAAGCAATATTCGCAATCGCTGGATTGTTAGTGGTGGCATATCTTTTGAGAAGGAGGGAATGAAACAGCAGGGATGCACCCGATTTTAATCGGGTGTGGCGCTGTGCCTCGTAGCTTAGTCAGCCAGAGGGTTAAAGTCCCTCCTGTGCCGTTTACCCGTATCGGTGCAGAAGCCAACAGTGGCAGGGTGTCCCTCGTGAGGGGGAATCTGAAGAGCCTGAGGCGGTCTTCAGCCCGAAGCAAAGGCGAACCAGAGGTGGGATATGCTAACAACGACCCTCCCGCCACTTGGGGAAGTTCTATGCCTCTATGGGGTGGTTAAAACGGGAGATTACCATAGGGGGTTAGCATGTCTGATTAGGGTCGGGATGAAGACGAAAGGGTGGTTAGGTGACCGAGGGAGGTCTCGTATCGTCCTCAACCGTGTCCTGGAATATGGCAGAGGCTCTGAGGTAAGGAAGGTATAACCCGGATGGGAAAGCCGGAATGATGCGGTACGAGAAGTCGGACGGACTCATAGTAGCGATGATGTCGGTGCCAGTGAACGGCTGGTAACAGTCAGGAGGATAAAACGCCGATTATGCGAAGGGGTCCTGCTTTGGCGAAACCGAACAATGGGTGAGAAAGATGCGCAAATCAAGTAGGAAGTCGGCGAAGGTATTTCATGAGAAAGACGCCACGCTGATAGCCGAAAAGGTTTGTGTATTAGGAACAGCCTGTTGGAGGTTGGTGGGAAGAGATGGTTGATCTCACTCCCTGTAATGGGGCAACGCCATCGGAGAGCCGTATACGGGAAATCCGTACGTGCGGTTCGATGAGGGGACGGAGGTCGAAAGACCTCCTCCTACTCTACAGGATGGGGCTGAAGGGGTGTTGAGCTATCTTACCTGCAATTCATATTTTTCTGCTATTTCTATGAACGCCTCGCTTAAATACTTTATCCTGTCCCAGCTCAAGCCATAAGTGTTAAGTTCCCACACCCTTGTAGAACCGGCGAATTCACCTGCAATCCCTTTCCGCTTCAATTCATCGCTGAGAAAAAACCCTCTCTTCTTATGCGTTCGCGCAATCCTGTCGAAGCAATCACGTGTATCAACTTTTGAAAGCGTATGCTTTCGTGGATATTCACTTGAAACTTTATTCCCTTCTATTCGCAAGAACTCACGAATGAAATAATTTGACTTCTTCACTTCCTCCTCCCATCTCTTCACTCTTTCCTTCACTTTTGGAAAAGAAGCCATCATGGAAAGCAAAGTCCCTCCCATCAGCGTGCAGCCCAGCATCTCCGGCTCTTTGTTCCCGAATTCCCTACCTGTGACATCTCCAACGATATGGCTGGGTCGAAATACTTTTGGTGCCCATTCTTCTGTAGTGGCAAGGATGCCAGAAGGTGCGACTGCCGCCATGCTCTTATGTCCAGAGCCCACAACAAAGTCAGCTCCTATTTTCTTACCATTCACCGGCATCATCCCCACGGAATAAGCACCATTGTAAAGAAAAGGGATGTTATATTCCTTCGCAACCTTCCCCACGCCATACACATCATGCTCGTTCCCGAACCTGTAATCAAAATGCTCGATAATAATAAGTTTGGGCAGTTTTCCCGTCTCTTCCTTCACACTTTCTATTTTATCTGCTACCGCATCACCGGTAATTATGTTCTTCTCACCGGAAGGCACTTCTTTAACCACGCCACCAGCAATTTCTACTGCTAAGAATTCCGTATAATGTGCCAAATCCGAAACTATCACGACGTCGCCC
The DNA here is from genome assembly GCA_023131215.1 of Candidatus Methanophagales archaeon. Taxonomy (GTDB): domain Archaea; phylum Halobacteriota; class Syntropharchaeia; order Alkanophagales; family Methanospirareceae; genus JAGXOS01. The sequence continues at coordinate 2,317 of JAGLZV010000003.1, forward strand.
TTCGCAAGCAGAGAGGAAGCAACAGCCTGAAAACCTCTTCTTGCACCCGGCACAACTCTTACCGCGTCCATACCCACGAAATCCGCTAATTCAGCATGGAATTCATCCACCGGTGGTTTTCTAATCTTATCAAGCCTGCCCTCCAGACACTTATCGCAGACGGAATATCCATCGCCGTATGCAATAAGTGCTTTTCTCGCCTCCGGCGTTAATCTCCCACCGGGTTGAATAGCATTAATGTTTATGAACTCTTCCTCGCGCGTCCTCAATTCAATTTTATCATCAACATACTTGATTGGGCTGCCCTTTCCCTCTTTTAAATCTCTTATGATGGACTCTACACGAGCTATGCCGTCTGAAAATTGTTCTTCTTCGTTTTCGTCGAGTCCTGTGGGTAACGCATGTCTGAATATTTCCCTCAGGTCTTCGAGCGCAAACAACGCTTCGTATATTTTTCTTGCTCTTATGTCCATTTTATGTTCCTTATTTGTAATTTTCTAGGGGAAAGTTCTTTTATTATCAAAATTTCAGTTATATTTAAAGATGTCTTTCCAGTTTAAGGTTTATAAAGGGGAGAAGAATTATGTTGCGGAGTGCATGGATTTACCAGTGGTTACTCAAGGCAAGACTTTAGATGAGGTTGTGGAGAACGTGAGGGAAGCAATTGCGCTTCATCTCGAAGGTGAAGACTTGAAGGAGTGGGATATCCTCTCTGATTTTTCTGTCCTTGTCAACATGTAAAATTGCGAAGATTTTTACCAGGCGCAACAAAGCAAACCCTAACTGTTCCTATGCATGAGGAGCTGGACAAAGGTACTGTCAGAGCTATTTTCAGGCAGGCTTTGAGATATATTCCAGAGGAGGAACTGAAGCCTCATTTTTACAGATAATGCGAGAAGATTAAAAAATAAAATAATCGACTCATACGACTTCGGTAGGATTGTTGTAGATGGAAAAGCATAAAAGAAACAAAGAATATTTGTTTACAAAAACGTGTGATGAAACTTAAAGTTCCATATTTCAGGCAAGAGAAATGGTTCACATGTGGTTCTGCGTGTTTATGCATGCTCCTCGCTTTTATCGGCATTGAAATTTCAGAAGATGAGATAGAAAAATTTTAAAGGCTTGGGGTATATTTAAAAATTGGATGGTATCATGCAAACGGAAATATTAGAATCGGCGAGAGAATATTTGATAGAGAATTTTGGGAATCTGATATCCGCGGGAGAGATATATTTTGACAAAAGAAAAAATACATGGAATGTGAAAATCATCGCAAAAACGCCAAAAGGGACTCTGCCAGTGGGTGAAATCCTTCTCGATTCTAAAGGAAACATAATTGAAGTCCCTACTAAAGAAACTTTGCTAAACGTCTTAAAAACGAGGCTGACTGAGGAAGAGGAAATAATAATAAAGGTTCATGCAAAAGATCTTTCGGAAATAAAAAAGGTGATTAAAGATATTCATGCGCTCTAAACATCTCACCACGGCTCTGTCTGCTCACCAAAAATAATCTATGATGATCAACTCATACGACTTCGGCAGGATTGTCGTGGATGGAAAAGCATATTCAAGCGATGTGATTATCTTCCCTGATAAGGTTAAAGACAACTGGTGGAGGAAAGAAGGCCATGCTCTCCACATAGAAGATATTGAATCAGTGGTTAAAGACAAGCCGGAGGTGCTAATTGTAGGCACTGGAAAATATGGAATCTTGAAAGTTTTGCCAGAAACGAAAGAATACATCGAATCAAAAGGAATAGAGTTGATAGTTGAGCCGACGGAGAAGGCTTGCGAGATGTATAATGAAATCACAAAGAATAAGAAAGCCGTAGCGGCTTTACACTTAACCTGTTGATACACTTTCTTTCTAAAGAAAGAACCTGTGCTAAGAAAGGACAACATGGGCTATAATATTTTAACAATTATTGTTTTACCGATAGCGAATGGAAAAACCTTTAAATTTGCCTGTATATTCCTCCCACGTAACCTTTACCGATGACACCTTCGCTGCAGGAGGGCCATAATGACAAAATTCTATCATTTCGTCCACTTTCTCCTTTGCTCCTTCAAACACCGCTTCTACTCCTCCATCTTCCAGGTTTCGCACCCATCCCTTTACACCCCTCAGATTCGCTTCGTCTTTTGTTACATATCGAAAGAGCACACCCTGCACACGCCCCTTCACAAGCACATGTGCTCTTATTTTTGAGTCCATTTTTCACTTATTCGATCGTCTTATTGTGTCTTAGAGTTATTATATTTGTATTTAAATGCCTATGAATAAATATTATCCGCTTGGCGCGATGAAAAAAATCGAGGTAAAAGTCGTTCCCAATTCAGACATGGAGGAGATAATTGAAGCTGAACCATTGATAATAAGAGTGAAAGAACCACCAACAAAAGACAAGGCAAATAAAGCTGTGGTTAGGTTATTGTCAAAATACTTCAACGCCAACGTAAGAATCGTTTCGGGAATGAAAAGCAGGCGGAAAATTGTGGAGATAGAAGAGAAAGAATAAATTGACATTGTCAGATTAACCGCAGAGTTCACGGAGAGCGCAGAGGATAAAGGTTTAGAGGTTTAGAGGTTTAGGGTTACTAATACCTGACAATTAACCCCTGACACCCAATTTTCTCTGCGAACTCGGCGTTCTCCGCGGTAAATTTGAAATGTGACAAAGTCAAGCTAATTACAAGCGAAAGTTTTATAAGTATCAAAATTTTAATTGATGAAAGGTGAGAAAAAAACATGAACATGAATATAAAAAGAGCTTTAATTGCTGGTATTGCCGTATGGATAGTAAGCTTCGTTTTTGGCTGGCTTACTTGCGGTTGGCTTTTTAATTGGGTTTATGAGCTACCACCAAATATATGGAAAGGACCTGAAGCTATGATGGGGTTGAACATGGTTTGGATGAATTTGGTAGGGCTCTTTGTCGCTATTGTGTTTGCATTAGTTTATGCACTGCTATATAAAGGGATTCCAGGAGAAGGAATACGGAAGGGCGTAATGTACGGATTTATCGTGTGGTTAGTAGGAGCATTATCCGGGATATTACCACTACCATTTTTTATGACCATAGCAACAGGCGTTATAATCTATTGGATAGCGATAGACCTGGTTCGATATTTATTATTGGGCGTAGTAGTTGCAGTGATTTATAAGGAAGTTGAGTAATTGCTCATCATACTGTGGTAAAATTCTAAACACTAAACTCGAAATAAGCCCCTACTGGGCTTGCGGGGTTACCGGGGCAGAGCCCCGGTCTAAACAAATTCCAATATCTAAACTCAAAATTCAAAACAAACCTTTCTTTTGGGTTCGTGTGAGCCATGTTGGAATGAGAGTCTGGCGTATTCATGTCTGGGGAAAGAGGAAATAAAGTGGACAACTTGAGAAGAATTACCAGGTGCGAGTACACAAGGCAAAACGATTGAGGAAGCCCGTGAGAATCTTCACGAAGCAAGCTATCGAGTTGATTTTACTCTCTAACAGGGAGTTAGCCGAAAAAGAATTGCCGTGCAAGGGATTTATTCGTGAGGAAATTAAGGTTGCTGTCTGATGAAGCGGCGGGAATTGATTCAATATTAAATGTTTTGCGCAATTGTCTCTACCTCGCATAAAAATCGAGATTCTCATAAATTTACATTGGTAAATTTGTAAACGTTTCTACTTAAGTTTAAAGCGGGATAGTTTTATAAAAAATCATAAATCTACTTTGTTATCATGATGAATACCGAAGATGTCAAACAGCGGATAAAAGAACTTGTTGACAACTACACTACACTCGCTGAAGAGAAAAGGATAAGCAAATATAATGAAGAGATGACTAAAAAAGACTTTATCCTTCCTCTGTTTGAGGCGTTGGGTTGGAATGTGTATAACAAACCCAACAAAACCGATAATGTTTCAGCAGAAGAAACAATATCGAAAAAACGAGTTGATTATGGGTTCAAAATCAACGGCATACCCAAATTCTTGCTTGAAGCCAAAGCAATACCAGTGGATTTAAACAAAACGAAGTATGCAGAACAAGCAATAAACTATTCCTGGCACAAAGGCTGCACATGGGCTGTTCTTACGGATTTTGAAGGAATAAAGGTTTTCAATGCGGAATGGAAATCAAGAAATGTGCGGGATAATCTGTTTTTAAACCTCAACTGGAGTGATTATCTTGATCATTTTGACAAATTGTGGTTATTATCAAAAGAAAGCTTTGAGAAGGGCTTGTTAGACAAAGAAGCTGAACTTGTCGGAAAGAAAAGCAAAAAGATTTCCGTAGATAAACAGCTTTTAGCGGATTTTACGAGATTCCGAGAGATGCTTTCCAAGGACATAACAAAATTAAATCAGGATAAAGGATTAACAGAAGAAGAGCTTGACGAATCGGTGCAGAGAATCCTGGACAGGTTGATTTTCATAAGAAACTGCGAGGATAGAGAATTAGAAGCCCGAGAGTTAATGCCCGCACTGAGAGACTGGGAGAGTCGAGGAAGAAAGGGGCAATTAATAAAACTGCTCAGAACAGTCTTCGATTATTTCGATACTCAATACAACAGTAAATTGTTCCAAGAGCACTTATGCGATAAGTTAGACATTAGCGATGAGGTGCTAAATGAAGTTGTCAATGGGCTGTATCAAACAATGGACAAAGCGGTTTATTATGATTTTTCAGCTATTGAAGCAGATGTTTTGGGTAATATTTACGAGCAGTATCTGGGACATATCTTGAGGAAAACCGCTAAAAGAGCAAAGGTTACGGAAAGCCATGCGAGAAGAAAGGAACAGGGAATTTATTATACTCCTCCTTACATTGTTGATTACATTGTTCGGAACACCTTAGGAGATTTATTAAAACGCAGAAGACCAAATGAAGTGGAAAAAATCAGGGTTTTAGACCCTGCTTGTGGTTCGGGCTCTTTTCTCATCAAGTCTTTTGACATTTTGAACGAATATTGGAAAGAGAAGGATAAAGATTATGCCCAAGCGCAACTGGACATCAGTGGTCAAGGTGCAACCTTCACGAGAAAAGTAAATATCCTAAGAAACAATATTTTTGGTGTTGATTTGGATAAACAAGCGGTGGAAATTGCCCAGCTTAATCTCTTGCTGAAGATTGCAGAGAAAGGGCATAGATTGCCTTTGTTACAGCAGAATATCAAATGCGGTAATTCTTTAATTGCCGACCCAAACATAGCAGAAGACAAAGCATTCAAATGGGAGGAAGAATTTAAAGAAATAATGGATGAGGGTGGATTTGATGTTGTGGTGGGAAATCCGCCTTATATCTTCGCAAGAAGCCAGAAATTTAGTGAAAAAGAAAAAGAATACTACTACAGCAACTACAAACTCCAAAAATACCAACTTAATACTTATGGTTTATTTGTTGAAAGAGCATATAAGTTGTTAAAATCTAATGGAATTTTTGGTTTCATAATCCCGAATAACTGGCTGACAATAGAAACTTTTTCTGAATTTAGAGAATTTATTATAAAACGTTGTTCTAATTCTCAAATAATTAACCTCTATGATAAAGTATTTGAAGAGGCAAATGTTGATACATGCATTCTGCTTTTTAGAAAAGGAAAACCCAATAAAATCTCCTTAGCAGAAATGCAAGAAGGAAAGTTTGACATAATAGGAGACTTCAAGTTTACTGATTTTGAAAATAATAACAACATTATAAATATTCCTTTATTAAAAAATAAAGGTACTGTTAACGTCCTTCAAAAAGTAGAATCTATATCTATAGAATTGAAAGATATTTCCAAAGTTTCAACAGGTTTAAAAGCGTATCAAGTGGGAAAAGGCATCCCAAAACAAACAGAAGAAATCAAAAGAGGTAGGAAGTTCCATTCAAAACAAAAAATAAGTTCTGACGATTACCCCTATTTAGAAGGGAGAGATGTTAGCAGATATAACCTATCATGGTCTGGAGAATATTTAAGATATGGAGTTCACTTGGCAGAGCCAAGAAAATCTGTCCCATTCAAAGGGACAAGAATATTAGTCAGACAAATACCTTCAAAACCTCCATACTGTATTAATGCTGTTTTAACCGATAGAGAAGTTTTACATGATATAAATAGCATGGTGATTTTTAACAATCAAAAGGATTACGATATGAACTTAATTCTAGGAATAATCAACTCAAAACTAATTAGTTATTGGTTTTTTAACAAATTTGGAAAACTACAAAGAAAGTTATTTCCGCAATTTAAAGTAAAAGAATTGAAGCAATTCCCTATTGCCGAAGAAATCGATAGACATATCAAAAATCTGATTATCAGACTGGTAGATAAAATACTCTCCCTTAATAAAAGACGAAATGAACTTAAAGACAAGAAGACAGATGAAAGGGCAAGAATAGAAGAAGAAATCAAGAAAACAGATAAAGAAATTGATGAACTCGTTTATAAGTTATATGACATAACTGAAGAGGAGAAAAAGATTATTGAAGATTAAGAAAAATGAACAGAGAAAAATTATTTAAAAAAATTGTTTCAATCCTTGCAAGGTACAGAGTAAAAAAGATAGCGGTTTTTGGCTCTTACGCAAGAGGCGAAGAGAAACCAGAAAGTGATATAGACATTCTTGTAGAATTTTCGGAAAGAAAAAGTTTACTTGACCTTGTGGGAATAGAACAGGAGCTATCCGAGGCATTGGGTGTGAAGGCAGATTTGCTAACAGAAAAATCCATAAGTCCATACTTGATTGATAGGATTAAAAAGGAGATGGAGGTGATATATGAATGAATAAAGATGATATTGTATATTTAAAACACATTTTAGATGCTATATCACGAATCGAAGAATATACTAAAGGAGTGAAATATGAGGATTTTATGAGTAATAATCTTGTTCAGGCTGGTGTGATGAGAGAGATTGAGATAATAGGAGAAGCCACTAAGAGGTTATCCAAGGAAATCAGAGAGAAACATCCGGATATACCCTGGAAGAAAATAGCAGGAATGAGAGATAAGCTGATACATGATTATTTTGGTGTGGATATAGATGCGGTCTGGGACACAGTAGAAAAAGATATTCCATCATTGAAAAAGGAAATAAAAAATCTCATTGAGAAAGAGGAAAGTTATGAATCCAAAAAATAGAAAGGGGGAATGGGAGGCAGTGCTTGCGGAAATATATCTATCTTTAAATGAAATTGTCGAGGGTCCGGAAAGTTATTCTGGAAGATTTACCGAACCTCAAACAAAAATTTCAAGAAATAAAAGAGCACGAAGGATGGAAATAAAATATGCTCAACTAAAACATTAATCAATGATGGGAGAATATAGAGAAGCAGATAAAAAGGAGGGAGATTTGGCAGAGAAATTATTAGTGGAAAACGTAAAGTACACGCCTAAAAAGAGAGGATTTATTTGACTTTACTTTGGGGACTTTATTTCTGATACGGCAGGAAAGTTACTGGCTGCAAGATTAGGTAAACTCAAAGAGGTAAAAATAACAGACTATGACGAACGAAAAAGGTTTTTCGTGATAGGAAAGATGCATCATATCCTTATGTTTATCTCTTGTGGGATAGAAATGAACAAGCGATTCTTATAGAAAAAGATATGAGTATTTTTCCCGATTATGAAGTTCTTTTCAGATCTATCGAGAATCATCTAAACACTCTATTGATGAAGTATGAATTTAGAGTTTCAGTTACTCCCCTAACGGAAAAAATGAATTTTTGGCGGTTTATACAGGCGTATAGATACCTTTACGATGTGAACTTCAAATTGTACATGCCATTTTTTTTTTTGGCAATACTCAAAAAAGTATAAAAGAAGTTCTTGAAGCATTCAAAAAAGATTATAATGCCACGGAAATTTCAAATCAGATTTCAAACATGGACGGTAGATTGGAAGTGTCAGAAAACGACCCAAAAATAAATGCTACTTTAGAATGGATTATGAAAGGGGGAGGAGTATGGTCCATAAAAGGTAAAAAGGAAGGAGGAAAGAGAAAGGTAAAAATCACCAGCACTAAAAATGCTAAGACCGTAGATACTTCCGTTGAGATTGAAAATTATACAGCAGAAGAAGTGGCAACTATAATTTCGTCTCTTAAAAAGGAGTATTCAATAAAAAGTGGTCGCGAGGAAAATGATATTGAAAACAAGTGATATAGCGAAAGGGGTGAGTTTTCTCACTATTTCCTTGATATTAGCATTACTCGTTAGTGAAAAGGATGCAATTAAATTTTTGTTTATGCTCCCAAATATACTTGGTATATTGCTTGGTGGTATATTAGCCAGTTTGGCGATTATTTTTGGATTGTTGAGTTCGCAGGAATTAGCTATTATCCACAAAACTTCAATGAAATTTAAAAACAGAGATATTTATAGTGATTTTCTTAGGAATACAAGGTTCGACACGCTAATAATTTTCTTAAGTACAGGCTTTTCGATTTGTGCTTTGTTATTTCACAGTGTAGATTTAGGATTCATAAGTATTCCTTTGAAAGTACAGGTGCTACTTGGATTTGTGCTTTTTGGGTTATTTATGTCCCTATCAGCAATATATGACATAATAAGGAGTCTTTTTATTTTGAATCAATTGCGATATGAGTTATCAACTAAGATGGAGGAGATAAAAAGTGATTGATTGCCTTTCTTTTATCCAATTAAGCCAACTTCTTATACCCTCCTCTCTCCTTCACCAACTCAACAAGCCTTTTATAACATCCTTCACTTTCAAGCGTATGAGAATCCCCAATTAAAACCAACTTCCTCTTCGCTCTCGTTATAGACACACTTTTTCTTTTTATAAAAGAAAACCTGTGCTAAAAGAAAACTTTTTGTGATCACCAATAAAAAAGAATAAAAAGATTACTGGGAGGAAGAGAATAGAATGGCAACGGAAGTAAAGTATAGTGAGACGGGGCAATCCTTATTAATTAAAGCACGGGGCTACTCGCCAAAGCTAAGAATAATTGACATTTTTTTTACCAACCCATTCTTTGATTTCAGTAAAGAAGAACTGGCAAAAGAACTGGGGATGAGCAAACAAACTTTGTACAAGAACTTTTATGACTTAGAAGAGCTTGGAATAGTTACAATCTCAAGGAAGATAGGGCGAGCTACGATGTATAAAATAAACGAGCACCATCCTTTAATAAAAAGTTTAAATGAAATAATAACAGAAATGTCGCTTCAAATTGGGAAGCGAGAAGTGGAGAAACGAGAGTTTGGTGCTTGAGATTTGGTATTTTCCTAAAGCTATACAAATGCCACCCTTTTATACGCTCCTCTTTCCTTCGCCAACGCAACAAGCCTTTTATAACAGCCTTCACTTTCAAGCGTATTGGAATCCCCGATTAAAACCAACTTCCTCTTTGCTCTCGTTATAGACACATTAAGCCTTCTCAAATCTCTTAGAAATCCAATTTCTCTGGATTTGTTACACCTTACAAACGACACAATAACAACTTCTTTCTCGCGACCCTGAAACCCATCCACCGTCTTTATCTCCAACCCTTCCACCCGTAGCATCTTTCTAATGAGTGCAACCTGGTCATCATAAGGCGATATAACTGCGATATCCTCAGGTCTTATACCTGCGCTTAACAACCTCGCCGCGATTTCCTCGACTAATTTCGCTTCTCCTGCGTTCTCCTTAGATGTAGACCCTCTTCTTGTCCGCTCCTTGAACGTCTCGCTGCCCCCTGTATCAATAAACAAAAATGGTTTGATATCTTCATTCACAAATTTCGATTCCGGGAGTAAATCCAAAAGATTATGTTCCTTCACGCTTTCATCCGCCTTCAGCTTACCGTCATAAAACTCCTTATTCGGGAATTCCGCTATCTCGTCGTTCATTCTATACTGCACTTCAAGCATAACTCTTATTCTATCTCCATGCATCTCTAAAAGCCGTTCAAACAAGCTCTTGCTCAGGTTTCCCCTTGCTGCATCCTCATTCAAAATCGTAGGTGGAAGCTGCTTGTGGTCACCAGCCATAATAAACCGCTTCGTCTTGAGCACAGAAATTAAAGAAGAGGGTTCCGTGGACTGCGTTGCTTCGTCAACAACAGCAAAATCGAATCGCTCACCTTTGAGTATCTCAGAACCCACCGTGCTGTTCGTTGCGCAAATTACCTCTGCTTCCTGGATAATCCTTTTTACCGCTCGCTCCTCCAGTTCTCTCGCTGCGCCAAATAACTTATCTATTCCGTGCTTCAAATCAAGCCATTTCCGCATCCCTCCTATTTTATGCTTAGGTATTCCTCTTGTTGTTTTCCCCTCACTTGCAAGCTTCATTATCGTTTCGTCACTTAATCCACGCCTCCATTTCATCTCTGGCACAATAAACCCTTTCATGCGTTCTTTTATCTCATAAGCCTTCTCTCGGAGTTCCTGCGCCTTTATATAGTCCGGCTCCTCTTGAACCAAATAATCGAGGCTTCTCCTCCTTAAAGAGGGAATTACACGTGCAGGATGCCCTATTCGCACCACTTCCACGCCTATTTTATCCAATCGCTCAACCAGATTATCCACAGCCACGTTAGAATCTGCCGCAGCTAAAATCTTATAGCTTCTCTCACCCTCACGCCCGTGCTCGACAAGCTGTGCTATAATCTCTATGCATGTTATCGTCTTCCCCGTTCCCGGAGGTCCATGAATGAGAAAGAAATCACGTGCCGCTAAACTCCTCAAAACCGCTTCTCGCTGGCTATCGTTCAATTTCTGATTATAAAACTCTATTTCTCCTATTTTCTCAAAATCTGGAGCCGCACTACCAAGCAATTTATCCTTTCGCCATCTCGGTAGTCGTTTAAATTTCTTCAATGCTTCAATCATCCGTTGAAAAGTGATGTCATTTACAAAAAGGTCTATTCTGAGGTCTTTACGGAACACAAATCCCGGCGGCGCCTCATCAAAGGCAACCGTGATAGAATACGGGGTCTTCTCCGCAACTGTCCCCGTAGGGTTGTCCTCATCCCACGGGCTTGTGCCTGATTTACTCACCAAAACGAGGTCTCCAACTTCTATTTCGCTCTCCGGCAGCGTAGTAGCAGAGTTCTGTTTTCTAAACCTCACTAAGTGCTTTCCACCCAATCCCAGGCCTTGAGATTTTCCTTTCATCCGCATAAAAGCTCTGCCTTTCTCCTCCCTCTCTCTGCCACTCAATCTTCTCATCTCCTCTTCGTGCAGTCTCATCTGTTCTTCTCGTTCCAGCTCCACGAGGTCAGTGAAATGCCTTACGTATTCGTTCTCGTTCATTTTTTTGTCACATTTCAAATTTACCGCAGAGAACGCTGAGTTCGCAGAGGAAATATGTGGGATTTGAATAAACCCCTCACTTCTCTGCGTTCTCTGTGAACTTTGCGGTTAATCTAACAATGTCAAGGTGAATTAAAAGGTATTCCAAATTTGAACAAGACAACAGAAATCCCTAATATACTACTGTTAGTAATAAGGATATAGGAAAGATAAAAAGCCCGTTGGATTTAATAATAAAGAAATCGTTTATTGAATTGAAAATGAGGTTGAAGGAAATGAAGATTAGCAGTCAGCTAAAGGGTGGTATATACGAAGCAAGTTTCGGATATCATTCCAAATTGGATGGATATGCGACATTGATGTCGGATATACCGAAGTTATATGAAATGGCAAATTGGGAGGTAAAATAGAATGCTAAAACTCCTTGATGTTATGTCGATACAAAAAGAGGATTTACCTAAATATAAATTACATTTAGCAATTAATCCAAAGAACAAAAAGGAGCCTCTTGATGAACTATTTAAAGGTAATTTTAAATCATGGCAGGAGTGGCAAAGTAAAAAAAACTTTGAGAGAGATTATATTCTTTCGTTAATCTATTACGGTCGTAATGAATGGATTTTTGGCGGAATTTATAAACGAAAAGATGTTAAAAGAGTGGAGAAGCATTTTGAATACGATACCGAATTACTTGATTTTAGGAAGGATTTAATCGGACGATTGATAATCCGTTTTTGCAGACCTGGCAGACAATCATATCTTAAGCTGGAAAAATGGGTAGGTAAACTGGAAGTTGTGGAAATATTAAGAAAACCCTATACTATGAAGGAATTCCTAGGATATGAAAATGTTCTCATAGATTTCGATCTCTTAAAAACGATTATAGATAAAGAAGAACCGTCATGGAAAACTGCTCTTTCTTCTGTAAAAGGAGTATATATTATTACCGACAAAAGTAATGGCAAAATTTATGTGGGCTCTGCTTATGGAGAAGCCTCATTCTGGAGCAGATGGTTTCTTTACGCTAAAAATGGACACGGTGGAAATAAGGAATTGAAAAAACGCATTAGTGAAAAAGGCTTAGAATACGCATCAAATTTTCAATTTTCCGTTTTAGAAGTTAGACCTAACATTACAGAGGATGGGGTGATAACAACACGGGAAGCATATTGGAAAAGTATATTAAAATCCAGAGAATTTGGATACAATGAAAATTAGTAATCAATTTGCCACTTCATATAACAGAGCGTATCTGGCTTCGGTGCTTCGCACCTTCGTCCAAATTTCCCTTCGGGAAACTTCAGATACGCTCGGAACGTTATACGACATTGCTCATCGAAAAATGCAAAATGTACAAATGCAAAAAATAAAAAATGGATAAAGGCACGGACCTTACAGGAACCTGGCATATCTATGAAATGGAAGCATGGGATGAGGACTATTTTAACATGGAAGTGCAGGCTTATATCAGGATAGATCCGGACAATCTCGGAGTTTTTCAATTTGGTTTAGTTTCAGGATGTATAGATGGAAAACCTGTTGATTATGCAGATGGAGAAAGGTTTGAGTTTACGTGGGAAGGAAACGATGAATGCGATCCAGCCTGTGGTAGTGGTTGGATTAGAATAAAAGGGGAAGACTTGTTAGAGGGCGAATTTAGAATTCATCTGGGAGATGATTCCACTTTTTTAGCAAGAAGAGCAAAGTAATAAATCTAATCTGAAAAATGAGAGATAAAACACGAATAAATGAAAAAGCCCATCAACTCATCAGTCTGACTACGGAGTTCTGTGAACAACATCTCGATGATGAATACGAGCAACTATGCGAGAAACTAATACGAAAGATGTCACGTAAACGAAATGTTCCCTATCTCTCCGGGAGGATAGAAATTTGGGCTGCTGGTGTCATTTATGCATTGGGACAGATTAATTTCCTATTTGACCGGAGCTTTGAACCTTATGCAACCCCTGATGATATTTGTGATCATTTTGGAACGAATAAAAGTACCACCTCCCAAAAAGCGAAAGTCATTCGAGATATGTTCAAAATGACATACGGGAATGACGAATTTTCAACTGAACGGAATAAAGAGAATGATCCATTTGCCAAATTGATGATGATAAATGGTCTAATCGTACCCATTGATATTCTTGAATCAGAATCTCAAGAAGAAGAAGAAGAAGATAATACAATGCAGGATAAAAGACAGATAACAATGGACAACTTCATATAACGAAAACGTTATATAAAATTCCGAACCCTCTCTTGTGATAAATTATTAAATGCCAATATAATTGGTGAGGGCGGTGGAACATAATAACGCAAGAAAAAATGCTTGAATTATGAGAACAATTAGGCATTTAAAATGAAAATGATAAATATAAGAGTAATTCCGAATGCAAAGAAAAGGTTTAAAGTCAAAATTAGTCTTTTCCATCCCTATTTTATATTTTGCATTTTTCAATTTGCATTCTGCATTCAATTGCTCGAAATCCACAAGATTTTGAGCAATTACCTTATCTCCTATTTTGTCTCTTAACTCCTTGCCAACCTGAACTGTATCTACGTTTTTTCAGCCCTCTTCTATCTTTTTGGGATGGCGTTTCCGTCCATTTTATTTTCACTCTGTTTATCTCAGGCATTTTTTCTTCAATTACGTCCACTTCGTAGTCCCTCTCTACTCTTCTAAAATCATCATAATCTCTGCTTGAAAGAATACTTATCGCCTTTCCTTCTTTTCCTGCTCTTGCAGTTCTTCCTATTCTATGAACATAGTCCTTGCTATCCGAGGGAATATCATAATTGTAAATATGTGAAACACCTTGAATATCAAGTCCTCTTGAAGCTACATCAGTGCATACAAGAACACAAGCTTTTTGCGAATGAAAAAGCTTCATTGTCTTGTCCCTTTTGTCCTGGGTAAATCCTCCATGAATGGCGTGGGCATCTATTCCCTCAAGTTTTAGGTTGTTTGCAACAAAGTCCACATTTTTACGTGTATTGCAGAACACCATTACAAGCCCTGCTTTTTCGTGGTTCAATAAATGGACTAACAAAGAAAATTTTAAATTATCAGGAACATCATAGTAAACCTGAGTTAATTTTTTCGGGTCAACATAAGCTTCTGCAGAAACTTCAACAGGCTTTTCCATGTATCTCTGAGCAAGACGCGCTATCTCCCTTGAAATGGTGGCAGAAAACAAGAGAGTCTGCCTTTTTATAGGACATTCTCTTATTATCTTTTCAACGTCATCTATAAATCCCATGTCAAGCATTCTGTCTGCTTCATCTAAAACAAGGATTTTTACACTGTTTAATTTAATCGTCCTTCTTCTAATATGGTCTAGTGTTCTGCCTGGCGTTCCTATTACAATATCCGCCGTCCTCAATTTATCAATTTGTGGATTAATTGACACGCCCCCATAAACGACAACAATCTTTAAATTTAAAGGCGTGTATTTTGAAAAATTCTTTAAAGCCTCTGCAACTTGCTGTGCCAGTTCTCTTGTTGGAGTTAAAATTAAAGCCTGAATTCCCTCTCCTTTTTCGGAACTTTCTATAATGCCTGAAGCAAACGCAAGCGTCTTTCCTGAACCTGTTGCAGACTCAGCTATAACGTCCTTTCCGGCAAGAATTAAAGGGACAGATTTTTCCTGTATCTCGGTTGGCTGTTCAAACTTTTCTTCTTCTATTGCTTTCAGAATAGGCTCTATAATGCCCAGTTTTCTAAATTTTTCCATGGTTTTTTTTAGTGTATATAAAGTATAACTTCCTTCTATTTAAGACACTGATTTACGCGGACTTATTTAAGTTTGACATTGTTGATTTTTATCATCTGTGTTAATCTGCGTTAATCTGTGTCTATAATTTATTTTTGACTTTGTTAATTTATATATTTTCAGTTAATATAAAGGTTATAAGCAAAAAAAGTATGAAAGAAGAATGAAAAGAGCAATATTCGACGACATCGGAAGTTATCCATTGCCCGAAGGAACAACAAAGGAATGGCTAAAAGAAGCCTTTGCTAAAATTGAAATTGAAATTGAACCCACTTCCTACAAAAATAAACTTTACGAAACAATAAAAGATGCAATGTGGCAGAAAATAAATGCTGGTGTTGAAGTCCCTAATTATCCACAATTTCAGAATATGATTTCCCAATTTCTCGAACCAATCATGGACGATGAAAGAACGGAAGCGCCACTGCTTATACGAGAAGAAGAGGCGAAGATGGTCGAAATGGATGCCTTAGAGGAAATGGCTGAGGAGTATATGGAAAAGAAAGGAGAAAAACTGAAACTCCGGATATGCGTCACCGGTCCAATAGAGTTATATTATAACCAATTTCCGCCTCCTGTGTATATTGACGTGCTATCAAACCTTGCGAAATCCGTAGGCAGGTTTATAAAACATGCAATAGAAGAAGCGAAGGGGAACCGAAATTACGAAGTGAAATGCGCATCAATAGACGAGCCGAGCATGGGATTAGACCCTCGTATAGAAGAAGAGGGCATAATTACCGCACTTGAACTCGCTTCTGAATATGCGTTCCGAAAGGGCATTGATACACAAATACACCTCCATTCTCCTATTTTTTATGACACCGTGTGCCAGGTGGAAGGGATAAGTGTGATAGGGCTGGAATCTGCAGCAAATCCTTCTCTTTTAACGCTGATAGATAAAAAACAACTCGACAAATACGATAAATTCCTTCGTATCGGTGTATCAAGAACTGATATACTCAGCATGGCTGCGGAATACGATGAAATACACCATACAAACGCATTTAAGGATAAGGGCGTTTTGGATACCGTGGTTAATGAGTATAACAGTCCGGGAAAAGTAAAGAAGCGGCTGGAGAAAGCTTATTCTATTTTTGGAGAACGAATAAAATATGTGGGACCTGACTGTGGATTGGGTCCTTTTCCCAATCAAGAGCTGGCATATTTGGTTTTGAAAAACACATCTGCGGGGATAAAAGATTTTTATAATGGTCCCCGTAGTGTCTGAGGATTTGACGGGAAATGATACCAATATTTAAAAGTGTTGAGGAAGAAGCAGAATTTTGGGATACTCATGATACTGAGGAGTTCGCAGATGAATTTGAGCCCGTAGAGGTGAAGTTCGCTCGCCCTCTGAAGCATAAGTGGGTGTTAACCATAAACCTTTTCTTATAAAGAAAAGCTTTACCAAAAGAACTTATTTTTTCTTTTAATCAGATGAAGAAATTGGCAAAAGGAGCAGAGAAAGAGATTGGCGTTCTCATTCGTTCATGGGTTTTAGAGCATCTCAAGAAAACATATTGATGAGCAAAAAAGATGGGCAGGGAGAAGAATTGGAAGCGATGAAGAAAAGATGAAAAAAGGCGATAGGGAAATGAAGGTATGGGACCTGACTGTGGATTGGGTCCTTTTCCCAATCAGGAACTGGCGTATTTGGTTTTGAAAAACACTTCTGCGGGGATAAATGATTTTTATAAGGATAAATGAAAAGAGAGGTGGGTGAAGTTAAAATCACAATCTAAAGGTAGAAGGAGAAGCTTGGTTATGGAATAAGGAAAGGGGAGAAGAGAGGAGGAATAGAAAATGATTGAATTAAACAAAATTGGAGCACATGTAGGGGAGAACGAAGTATCTTTCGGGATGTACCTTCCGGGGGTAAGGAAAAGGGATGGCTACCAAGTAAAGGTTAGGCTAATTCATGCCGGGGACCAGTTTACCGGGCATCGAACCCGAGACTTCCGATTTGATATATCATCCGGAAGAGCTGCTTGACCTCGGGAAAACAAAAATACCGATGCGGAAAAGAGAAGGGTATTAAATGTTTACCACATGAACATGAAGAAAATAAAATAAAATACCGAAAAACATATATAAGGGCGCATCTCAATTTTGGAACATAAGAAAAAAGCCGAAAAGCTTTTAATAGCCCATATATTTAAATAAATGGTGAGATATTATGAAACTGCAAAAAAGAGAGTTTGATAAGCCCCTTGATTTTAGGGATGGAAAGTATCGGAGTCTTCGAGAGTTAAGAGACCATCCAGGAGAGCTTAGGACACTTAGTTTGTCTGTGCTGGGCGAGCCGAATCTAAAGGACTTCGTTTTGAAACGCTATGAGAGTGAACCTAGAGATAAGGAAGTGCATATTTTGGGAGAAGGAAGTTTTACTATCGATCAACTTGAAAGCGAAATAAGAAGAGGCACAAAGGTAGGCAAGCTCGCTATGGAGACTGAGCTCGATTGGGTGAACTTTCTAAAAGAAAAATTAGAAGCAGGGGATATAGAGGAGGTGGAATAAATGAAGACGAAAATATTGGTTGTGGATCTGGAAAGCGCTTATGAAACGGTTACAGAAATGGGATACGAGTTCCGAGTGCGTAAATATGTGTATCCCCACCTGCAAGGGAAAGATGACTTGAGTGTCATAGCTTTATTTGGTGAAGATGCAACCAAATCGAATTTTAAACATGCATGCAGTATTCGTACGGTAGATTTTATCACAGGTTTAGGACATGGAAACGTGAATGTTTTCACAGGGCATGAACATGAAGAACTATGGCGTGTTGGAAATTATAATAGCCAGGAAGCAAGAGGGAAGATAATACACCTCCTGAGTTGTCTCACAGCTCAACAGCTTGGACGTGATCTGGTTGAAAAAGGAGCTTTAGCTTATTTTGGTTACGACAAAGAGTTTGTAGTTTTAAGTAGCTACCCTGGACCTTCAGACATCACAGAAGACCCTATAGCCGATACATTTTTTGAATGTGATTCAGAGATAGACCAGCTTATTGCCGATGGATATCGAGCCAGCGAGGTTTATAGAAAGGTCATGGAACTGTACGAAAGGCAAATTGGGGAACTTGCTGAGAGTTATCCGGAAGTTGCAAAATGGCTCAGACATGATATGCAGGCACTGCGGAGATACGGTAATCCAAACGTTAGCCTTCCAGGAAAGGAACCAGCAATACCTGAGCTTGAACTCAATAAACCAGTTTCTGGTAAGTTACCTGCCACAGGTAGTTCGAAGATGTATCTACTTAAAGGGGTGGAGAGAGGTAGTAAACTCGTTGTAGACCTTGATGGTCCTGCTGACGTAAACTTTAACCTCTATATGAGATATGAACTTGAACCCACGTTAGACAATTGTGATTATAGTGGATGTGCAGGCAGTGCAAAGGAGAAGATAACAATTGATCCAACCAAGGCTGGCGACTATTACATCATGGTATATTCATATGAGGGGTCAGGGCTTTATACACTCTTAGCTGGCATGGAAGAGGACGGGGAAGAAATCCAAATTGGTGTCCCAGTATCAGGTGTATTATCTGAACATGATGCTAAATATTATATGGTTAAGGAGGAAGAAGCAGGTAAGGAACTTATTGTAAATCTTGAAGGTCCTTCTGGCGCAGACTTCGACCTATATATAAGATATGGACTCAAACCCGAATGGACAGAGTGGGATGATAGAGGATATACATCCACATCTAAAGAAATAGTGAGAGCATATCCCACCAAAACTGGCAACTACTATATCATGGTACATGCATACCGCAAATCGGGAGATTATACACTCAAAGCCTCACTTAAATCCTCAAGCTGAAAGCTTCTTTATCGATTAAAGTCGAAGATGCGGTGTATTAGCAAGAACAGAATAAAATGGAAGGAAGTTATAACATCTTTATGTACAATAAGAAATAAATGAATATAAGATATATGATAAGGATGCCGCAGCGAATCAGAGTGCGGGGAGGATGAAGTAAAGATGGAAGGGGGGAAGGGAGAGCCAGAAATGGCTTCGTAAAAGAATCTGAAACTCAAAATAAACTAACTATGTTCATACCAAAATATTCGCCGCTTTGGTGGGATTATTGTTTTGGATGGCGCTGCATATATTTAGTACTTTATGGTGTATTACCTGCC
>JAGLZV010000030.1 GCA_023131215.1 Candidatus Methanophagales archaeon
ACCCAAAGCATCAATTCTTTTGATTACCCTGTCTACATGGTCATCCAGGGTGACAATTCTCAGTTCCCTCATTTCCGCAGGCTTCAGCATCGTATTCTCTCTCTTATCCTTAACTTTACATTTTGGTTATTCTATAAACTTTTTCTTAGAAAGAAGAGCTTTACCAACAAACTTTCTTTCACAAAGAAAGTTTGATCAAAGAAACTTATATTGGTATCAACTAAACCAAACAAAAACAAAAGGAGGAGAGAGTAGAAGAAATGGAAGAGAAGAAGGATTTCGGCGATTTGGAGAGAGAAGTGATAGAAGCCGGGAAGTGTGCACTTTGCGGTGGCTGTGTCGCTACGTGTAGATTGCTCGATTACGGCTATCTCGGTGTGGACTTTTCAGAAGAAAGACCAGTGATAAGAGAAGGGCAGCAGTGCCCATCGGATTGTGGATACTGCTATTATCAATGCCCGAGAGTAGAGAAACCAGAGTTAAGAGAAGGACTTGAAGAGATTTATGAAGTTGTAAGCACAGATGAGGAGATAAGAAAGGTGTGTCAGGATGGCGGTGCGGTTACTTCGCTATTAGCTTCTGCACTTGCTGATGCGATAGTGGAGGGCTGTATAACAGTTGCAGATAAGGGGGAATGGAAGCCAGAGGTGCGTGTTGCAATGAATAAATTGGGATTGATAAAGAGCGCAGGCAGCAAATATACGCCTGCGGCAACGCTGACTGGCATAGCGGATGCTATTTTGAAGTATGACCTGTGGAGTGTCGCTCTGGTAGGGACGCCGTGCCAGATGGCGGCGTATGAGAAGATGCTTGTCGTAGGTAGAGATACGCACAACGCACATAATTTCTCGTCTAATGTGCGGTTAAGAATAGGACTGTTTTGCAAGGGTGCTTATTCGTATGATAAGCTGATGAAGGAATATCTCGAACGCAAGCGCGGTATAAACATAAGCGAGATAACAAAATTGAACATTAGCGAAGATGTTCTTCACGTGTATGCAGGTGATAATGAGCTGTTAAGTGCGGAAATCGACGAGATAGAGGATTATAAGCGAGACGGATGCAAGGTATGCGAGGATTTCTCCGGGCTGTTTTCAGACATAAGTGTTGGAAATGTCGGCACACCCGCAGGTAAGTCATCGGTTATAATTCACACTGATTTTGGTAAGGAAGTATTTGAAAGCGCATTGCAGTGGGGATTTATAGAAGCGAAGCCGATAGACAACTCAGGTGCTGATTTGATACACCGATTGATGAAAGAGAAGAAAGAAGCAGGGATTGCAGAGAAGGAGAGGAGGATGAGTAAGAAAAAGTTGATGGAACAACAGAGGCAATAAGAGCTGCCAAATTTTTTCATTTTCTCCTAGATATGATGCTGGGAAAAAGGTAGCGTGGAAGTAAGCGCTGAATCGTATATTTAAAAGAAAGTAGGTTGTATTGTAAGGGAAAGATAGATGAGAAGTATTATGGTCAAACTTTCCTAAAGCTTGAAAAGATTTTCGCTTTTAAATTTGTTTGACACAACTTACCCAATAAGAGTAACTATCTTCTCACCTATAAATGCAACCACAATTGACTCAAACTCTCCTATACCTACTGCACACAGCAACTTCCTTGGGTATTAAACAAAAAAAATCGGAAAGCTTATATACTCTGAACGTAGCTTTTAAAATAAAGAGGTAAAAAATGAATAAGAAACTCGGAATAGTTTTGGTTTTAGTGACAGCTTCAATATTGACAATGACGACAATAGTGAATGCATCTTATACATACACTGAGGAGACTGTAATGTCAAACATGGAAGAGGTTCAATGCATGTATATACACCATTGGACAGGGGATGATGCTGAGTCAAAAGCCAAATATATTGACAGAAATTATTATTCGGAATCCCGCTCACCCTACAAACCTGATGGATATTGTCAGGAAGATGAGCTTAAAAAATACATGAGAGAGGTGTATGAAAAGCCCGAAAAGGAAAAAGGTGAAACTGAAAATACATTCGTTGATGGCATCAGAGGCAATATCATGGATGTTGATTGTGATTATGGGAAGTGGCCAGGTTATGGGGCGATAGAGGAGGATATTAAATTTACATGCACTGCTACGATGAAGTGGAATTTAGAGGATAAGAATGAACACGTTTATAGCAGGGTAGGACTAAAGGATAATAATGCTATATCCTTTACCGTTCCTAAAGGATGGACTATTGATTCAGTAGAGGATTTGAAAGGAAGTTCAATCAGCTCTGATAAAAGAACGGTCAGTGGATTAGCGATTACTGATGAAGCTCATGCAATTAAGTTTACAAAGGCTCCAACACCTACACCTTCTCCATCGCTCACGCCAACACCAAGTCCTACACCTACGCCCATAGTAACACCATCGCCAAGCCCTACACCTACACCTACGCCCACGCCTACACCTGCTCCACCAACGCCAGGATTTGAAGCAATCTTTGCAGTTAGTGGCTTATTAGCAGTGGCTTACATGGTGTTGAGAGGAAGGAGATAAAAACAAAAAGGGATTTTTATTTTTTCCTTTCTTCTTTTTCTGTTTTAAGATATGGGGCGAGGGGAAGCATAAAAATGAGTAGGAGGGGTTTGCGGTATTTTACACTGTCAGAAATAAAACCACGAATCTGGTTTATGCTTGCGGGTTGCAATTTCAGGTGTAGAGGTTGTTTTAGACCTGCGAGAGACGTTGATGGGGCTTTACTCACGCCTGAGGAGACGCTGAAGAAGGCGGAGCAGGCATGCCTCAATTACTATGGAAAACTTGCAACCGAGGCGATAATTACAGGTGGTGAGCCGACCATTGATAAAGAGTATCTTTTGAGCTTGATTAGAGGATTAAAGAAAAAGGGAATTGAAGAAATTGTTTTGATAACAAATGGTTATGAGATAGGGAAGGAAGAGAACGGTAATTATGCTTCGGATTTGAAGCAAGCGGGTTTAACAGAGGCTTATGTTGACGTCAAGGCTTTTTCTGACCGCATACACAAATGGTACACCGGAATGTCTAATAAACCGGTATTGAACGCTATAAAAAAGTTGAACGATGCAGGAATAGAATTGCTCGTTCAAACAGTTTATATGCCGGGTATCGTTGATGAACAGGAAATAGAGAAAATAGCTGAGTTCCTTTCGAGCCTGGATAAAGAACTGAAATACCAGATAAGTCCCTTTTCCATTACATTTGCACGTGAAAAGGTAACGAGATTGCCTACCATTGAAGAAATGAAGTGTGCTTACGAGATTGCATCCAAATATCTTCCGAATGCGATGGTAAGCAGGAGTGGTTGTGCTCGTGAATATCCTATACTACCTCCTCAAAAGACTTGGATAACCGTTTTCCCTGACCTTACTTTCGAGAGAAGAACCGTGAAAGAGCAGCATGAAGAACATATTAAATGGTTGGGTTCCGCCAGACCAAGAGAAGAGATAAATGAAGACCGGGTTCGGGAAGTAGAATTGCATGATAAGATTCTCAGAACAAGGTTTTGAGGCGAAATTTGAAGATGGTGAAAGAGCAGCACCCATTATTCCCAAGTATAACTTACTTTAGACCCCGCTTCTAAATCCGATTTAATTTTTATGTGATTATCCATGTAATTTTCTAAGCCTGAAAGATGTGAAATAACAAAAATCTGCTGAAAACTTGTTTCCAAAGATCGTAAGAACTCTAAAAACGATGCCCTCCTGTTAGGGTCGAACGAACTTAATGGTTCGTCTAAAAATAAAAATTGCGTGGAATATTGCCCCGAAGTAGGAGTTAATGCTTTAGCAAATGCCAACCTTAAAGAGATTAACAACTGGTCTGAGGTGCCACCACTTAGCACGCCCAAGTCTACATAATCGTGTTTCTCCTCAGAAAATGCTTGAATGTTGAAATCTGAGTCTATTCTGACTTTCTTATATCTGTTGTTAGTTATTTTAGGCAAAATCCATGAAAAATACGCCTCTATTTGAGGTCCTAAACGTTTTCTTATATTGCCGGATGTTTCTTTGAATACGGATTCGAGTTCTCTGTAAATTCTGACCTTCCGTTCCAGTTCCTCGCGGTCTTTTTGTAGTTCTAAAAGTTCCTCTTTGACCTTGGGAAGTTTTTTAAGGTCGGGTTCAATTGATTTTAATTGTCCCCGGAAGTCCTTAATGTTGCCTTCAATTCTCCTTATCTCTTCGTCTAATTCGTCCTTTCTTTTCTCTGCTTGCTTTAATTTTTCATCCGAGTATTCAATGCGAGGAAGTTTCTTCTTTAACTCAATTATTTTATCATCAATCTCCTTAATCTCCTCGAAGAGTTTTGATTGACTGTTGTTTAATTTTCCCTTAGACTGAATGTTCTTTTTCAAAACTTCTATCTTGTCTATGATAGCCCTCTTGTTCATCAATTTTTCGTTAAGCTCTTCTATTTCTCTTTTTAATTTCTCCTCGAATACATCTATGGATTCATCAACAAGCATTAAATCCGGATATTTAGTAACCACATCGGATAATAACTCTTTCAATTCCTTAAGAGCGGGGTATTTCCTAACATCAAAAGAATCCGATGATTTAGAGACTTCAAGAAAAACGGTAAACCTCAGAGAATCAAGAATATCATATAACTTACTCTTTTCGCCTAAAGCCTTCTCTAAATTCTTTTTTTCATTTTTTGACAATTCCAACTCAACTTCAATTTCCTCAGCACGCCTCTTTTTGAACTTGAGGTCGTGTATCTCCTGACGTTTATTCTCCATTTCTAACTTTGCATCATTTATGCGCTTGTATGCCGAGAAAGTTCTGTAAATGAAAAGTAAAACAGGTAAACTCAAAATCATAGCTACGGGATGGACAAGCAGCGAGAGTATCATAGTTGAGACACACACAACTACGGTTATTATAATATTGCTCTTTAAATTAGCCTCTGCCTCTTTCTTCCTGCGCTCCAATTCATTAATTTCGGTTTCGTTCACCGGAATTGACGCTATCTTATTAAGATCGCTTTCTGTTCTTTGTATATCTCTTACAATGCCTTTGAGTTGTTCCTCAAAAGACGCTATCCCCGAATGCACACGTTGTTTGAGCGAAGAATATATCTCTCTAATTTTCTCCAAATCCCTTTTAAAACGTCCAAACAACTTCTCAGTTTCTTTCTTTGACTTATAATCTTCATCTATTCCCACAAATTCAGCCTGTTTTAGCCGTGCTTCAAGCAGAAGGATTTCCTTCTCATTTTCTGCTATCTCCTCAAGGTTGGATTTTATGGTTTCTATGCTTTTTCTTTTTTCCTCCTTAACTTTTTCGTTGCTCTTTATCTCGCCGTTGAGCTTTTGGTACCTGGCCAGGTTGTCAAAATCAGTTTTTATACGTGCAAAATCTTCTTTTATTCTTTTTAACTCTTCACTTAGTTTATTAATCTCATTCGTAAGTTCAGCATGACGCTCTGCCTTCGATTCGAGGTCTTCTTTTTCTTTCGCTTTCGCCTCAAACAAACGTTTAACATCAGGTTCCTTTTCACTGAGTTCTCTTTTTGTTCTCCCCGAATTTTTTCGTACTTCTTCCAAGTCAAGGATACCCAGCATCTTATCTATTACACCTTTCCTATCCGGCTTTTTATCTTGAATCAACGATAATTCTTTCTGGGCAACATAAGTGGAATATCTGAACTCTTTGAATCCAAAACCAAGAATCTGAGAAATTTTTGCATCTGTTTCTCTTGCGGATACACTCAGAACTTTATTGCGCTTTATATCCATAAGTCTAACTTCGGGTGACCCCTTTCTTTTGATTTTTCGGTAAATGGAATAGTCATGCCCATCAATCTCAAAAAGCATTTCCACAGAACAAGATTTTGCACCATTCCACGAGAGAATTTTATCTTTTTCGCCTTTTGATGCCTTTGTCGTAACACCAAATAGGGCAAAGGAAATTGCTTCCCCTATTGTTGACTTCCCGGACTCATTATCACCGAATATACCTATGATTCCTTTTTGCGGGATATTTTCTATATTCAGCTCCTCATACTGCATAAAATTTTTTGCACTGATTTCTTTAATTATCATTGCTCTACGCCCAACGATTTTAATTCCTCAATGCCACACTTCAGGAGGTCTTCATAAAGTTTAACATACTCTTCGTTATGTTCCTCTTTAAAGAGTTTGATTTTGTCCCAGACGAAGTTTTCAAATTCTTGTATTGGTGTTAAAATACTTAGACTACTGAAATCGTAGTCCGTATCAACATCTTTGACATTGAGCTCATTTTCAATTCTCAAAGCAAAGAAAGATTTCTCAAGCTCTCTTTGAAGCTCGTTGATTTTGTATTTTCTATACACATCAAATAGAACATCACCCTTCAAGATAATCCGAAGTAGAACATCGGGGTCTTTATCAATCAAATTATCAAGCACGAACGTATTTATGTCTTCAACCTGAGGATTAAATCCAATTTCTTTGGTCTGCATCCTGCGCACATCTAATTTCTGGAAGTTTAAATTGTCAGTGGATAAGTCATTATCAAGGTCAAACCAAACAAATCCTTTTTCATATTGCTCCTCTGTAAACGTGTATCTTTCAGTACTGCCGGGGTAGCAGAATATTGTATCTTTTTTAGCCATACTCTGGAATTTATGATAATGCCCCAGTGCGAAATAATCAAAATCTTTGTCAATGCAGTCATTAATAGAAAAAGGTGCGTATTGAGCGTAATCGGAGTAAATGGGATTCATCTCCTTCACAGAACCGTGGATCATGACAATCCCAAAATCTTCGGTACATTCAGGTAAGTTCTCCACGGGGTTAAGATTTCCTTTTAAGCCATAAAAGCTCTTACCGTAAATTCCCAATCTCTTCTCATCTTTTTCCAAAACAACCTTTCTGAATTGAGTTTTGTCATCAAAAACGGTTATGTTATCCAATGCCCTCAAGGTATCAACGGGTGTTTTAGCTTCATCTCTGCTCTTAGGAGTATCGTGATTCCCGGATATAACCAGAACTTTTGTGTTGCGTGACTTTAAATTAAGTTCTTTGAATTTTTCAATTATATGGACACGTGGGTCGTTTCTCGGTAAGATTTTATCATAGAAATCGCCGCTGATTAAAAGCGCATCGGGTTTTTCTTCGCTACAAAAATCTATTATTTGGTCAAAAGCATTAAGGAAGTCTAATCTTCTCTCTTCTAATTTGTTATAAGCTAAATATGCATAATCAGGGTCTAAATGCAAATCTGCGGTGTGAACTATTCGGAACATTTTGAGTGCTCTTTTGTCTTCATTAAATATAAATGTTTGGTTGAGATGCGGCTAAAATCTGGTCTCAAGCTTCTTCATGAGGCGATTATCGGAAAGGCTTTTTTTTCTTTCCTCCTACGACCTTTTTAGCTTTAATAAAGAGTATGTTCTTAGCAGGTCATACGTTAATCCCCTTTTCAAGTTCAAATCTTCCAAAAGTGGTGCGGCATGGTTTAATCTATATGTATTTAGCTTTCCATCTTCTTTCTTGATAATATAGGCTTCTTTATTTTTGTGGTCATTTATCTCCCATTCATTATCCTTTACTTTCTCAATAGTGAGATTTTTAGAAAATTCGATTTCCTTTATTTTGAACTCGTTTTTCAATTTTTGGGGGATAATACCTTTATTCATGTCTTCCTCTAATCCTGCGTCCATGCTAAACAAATATCTTGAAGCTAAATAATCGTGTAATGCTCTTACTTCTTTTGATTGAACAGAATTTGCTGCTTCTATGTGTTGTTCTATTGAAGACCAAGCTTTAATAAATTTATCTTGAAGTGCATCATCGTATTTCAATTCATCACGATAATCTTCGATTGCTTTTTCTAAAATCCTATACCATTCGAAAACATTAATGGTTATTAGAATTGTATCATTAACTTTTTTAATGTGTGATGGAAAGTCCCGGTCCTCGACAAAGAATTGAAATTGGGTAGTGTCCTAACATGCAGT
>JAGLZV010000031.1 GCA_023131215.1 Candidatus Methanophagales archaeon
GTTGTCATCGCTCTTGAACCCTGATTGGCATTCTCACCCCTTGCAATGGGGCAACGCCATCGGAGAGCCGCATACGGGAAATCCGTACGTGCGGTTCGATGAGGGTTCGGAGGTCGAAAGACCTCCTCCTACTCTACCGTGGGGCAGAGCCCCACAATTTGAAATTTGGTGCTTGGAGTTTGTGATTATTAAAGAACTCTCTATCTCACATCACTATTATCCTCGAAACATATTTCGCTAAGGCGACAATCGTAAGTATTGGTGGTGCACCGGGTGCTGCTGGTAGCACTGATGCATCCGCTACGTATAACCCGCTTACCTCTGTCGCAAGGTTTTTGTCAACCGAGACGCCGATTTTCGCTGTCCCTCCTGGATGTGCTCCCCTTAAAGGTGTGGATACAAAGGTAAAGGGTTTTGCACCCGCCTCCTCCAATATCGAACCTGCGATAGAAGCCCCTTCCGAAATAATTGTGGCATCCCTGTTTGTCACGCCTTTCCTTATCTCTGCATCCACTTCTCCAACAGCTTCATCCTTTATCTTCACCATTATCCCGAGGATGTCCTCCTGCGAAGCTTTTAGCCCCCTCTCTGCCATCCGCTCTGCCAGATGTTTTGAAAAATGAGGACACAGAATGAAATCCTCGAATCTTATGAGTGCATTCATCGTTATGTCCGTATCGAACTTTATCCCTTTGGCAATCCCTCCCACCGTGATGAAGGTGTCAACGAACAGATTCTGATTCGTGACATGTATTCCGGCTTTTTTCAACAACCGAGGTGTCTCCAGTGCTCCAGCGGAAAGAACAACGAGATCAGAAGAAAAAACTTTCCCCTTGCTTTTCACTCCCTTCACCTCCCCGCTCTTCACCACTATTTCATCAACTGGCATACCCGTAACTATTCTCGCACCCTTTCGTTCAGCATCCTGCACAAAATTTAGAGCACTCCATTTCGCATCCTCCGGGCATCCAAGTGTACATCTACCGTCCATCTTGCATTTTTCTGAATCAATAAACTTCGGCATTGGCTCCACTTTAAAGCCAAGTTTATCGGCAGCACTCATAATCCTCTTCGTTCCCTCGCCGAAGTGTGACTCGGGAAGGGTCATGATGCGAAGCTCCCGCTCAGCCTCCGCAAACTCCTCACTCAGGTCAATACCTGCCTGTTTCAATTCCTTTTCCAGACATCGCATACCGCTCCCTGCCGATACCACAGTGGTTCCACCTAAACAGATAGTCCTCAGGATTTCTACCCCTGAGCTGACGTTCGAATAATGTTTAAATGCATCTTTACAGTCTATCTTGGGTCCTTTTTCTATCAGTGTCACCTCCATGCCCCTATCTGATAGCTCCTTCGCTATTGTTGCACCTCCGGCTCCAGAACCCACTACAATCACCATCTTTAGTTTAGGATTTATAAGTTCACGAGATATTATATTAAGTAATTCGAACATGCAGTATCAGTCGGAGTTAGGGCTCGAGGAGTGGGGAAGAGAGTTCAAGAATTGTAAGCTATGCGAGTGGAAATGCGGTGTTAACAGGTTGGAAGGAGAACCTGGCGTTTGTGGTGTAGGTATGCCAGAGATTGCCTACTGTAACCTCGCGCAGGTTCTGCAGAGTTATTCGGTGACAATGCTTGGATGTAGTTTCAAATGTATCTACTGCAATGCCTACCGACTTTCGCAGTATCCTGATAGTGGCTGGTTCTATCGTGGCTATATAGACCCAAGAGAGCTCGCAGCAGAGGCAATCCGCCGGATTAAGTCACCAGAAGGGAAGGCGATGCACGTGGATAAAATAAGCTTTACCGGTGGAGAGCCAACAATACATTTTCCGTATATCGCAAAGGTGGTGGAAGAGGCGAGAAAAAAGATACCGGGATTGGGAGTGGGCTTCGCCACAAACGGATTTGCGAGCCAGAAGACTCTTCAACAGATTATAGACCTCTGTTCTTACGTTACGTTCGAGATAAAGGCATTTAACGATGAAACGCACCGAGCGATAACGGGAGCACCAGTCGAGCCGGTTCTACGCAATGCCGAATACCTCATCAGAAATGGTAAAGAGAAACTACGTGCATTCAGAACCATTGTGATACCTGGGATAAACGATACAGAAATAGAAGAAATAGCAGAGTTCCTCGCTTCTATTGACCCCTCGGTGCCGCTACGCATCATACCGTTCAGACCAAACTATATTTTATATTACCATCCCGGACCTACGAAGAGGAGAATGGACGAAATCGGACAGGCGGTCTCAAAAACAGGTCTTGAAAACGTCTGGTGGGGAGGCTACTATCCAATGGAGGTATCAAAGCACGCAATTGAGACGGCGAGGGAGTTTAATGGTGTCAAGCAAGAAGGAGCAAGGCTTGCTTTCGCATATTCCAAGCTTGCTGGTTGCATCAAAGCGGATAGAAACTGTGGTGAATGCCCGATGAAGTTGAATTGCCCTGCAGGATTAAAAGAGCCGTGGTTGCTCGACATAGAATAATTAATTTTTTTAAAGGTTTAAATTCAGTATGCAAAGAGTTTGTGAAGGCTAATAGCGAGAGATGGCGAAGGAGCAATGAGGTTTATAGAAGTAAAGGTAAAAGGAGTCAGTGGGTTAGGAGATGTAGGTTTTATCTGAAAAATCGAATTATTTTAGGATATTATTTATATACCTAATTTTGTTAGGGAGTGTTATTTATATACCTAATTTCTTAATAATAAATTAAGTAAGTCGCAACTCTGAAGAAAGGGATGTAAAGATAAAGGGGATCTAAGCATGGGAAAGGAAGGTAAAAGCGTGGATATGAAAAATATGTCCTTTGCATGGTGCGAACCCATGAAGGGGCGAAAAGGTGAAGAAGGAAGGCGCCGAGGAGTGGCGCTAAAGAAGGAAGTGAGGGAAAAAATGGAAGGGAAAAGAAGAAGGTTTTAAAAAGTTAGGAGGTGAAAAGATGAAAAAATGAAAAAAGAATACCTAATAATAGCAACCATAGCAGTAGCAGTGTTAATATTAGCATCCAGTGTACCAGCGATGCCGAGCACATTCATACCTGAATATCAGCCTATATGCCCTGAAGAGTCGTACAATAAGATTACGGAATTGTATGAAGAAGGATGGGCCGAGGAAGAGATTGCAGAAGAACTCGCATTCCCATTGGATATCGTGACCGGATTCCTCAAAGGCGATTATACTCCTCTCTCATGCCCAGAGCTGGATCAGAGCATACAGCCTATACCTAAGGAGTCATACAATAAGATTACGGAATTGTATGATGAAGGATGGAGCGAGGAAGAGATTGCAGAAGAACTCGCATTTCCATTGGACATTGTGAACAGATATCTCAAAGGTAATTATACGTACGTTAAAACTTCCTCAACTTACGATGGACCTCCAAGGGCGAAGGAGTACGTTCCACCAAAAGAACCTCTGCTAAGACCTACTCCTCCTGTTGAACAAGACCGATTAATTATGACTCAGGAGCAAGAATCTCCAGCCCAAAGCAATGCTTCACTCAACCCAGAGGAGTATGACAGGATAGTGCTACATGATTTTTTGACTGGAAAAATTGACAGAATCCCAGGGGCAAAGGACTATGAGCCACCAGCAAATCTTGAACTTCTACCAAGACCTACTCCTCCTGTTGAACAAGACCGATTAATTATGGCTCAAGATCGAGAAACCTCTGTTGAACCTAAGTCTCCCGGTATAGCTGCCGGTTACCAGTGCTTTCAAGGCGGAAGAGTTGGTACTTACACAAGTACAATTACCAACTTAAAGCCAACCTCCCTGGGGCAAGACCCAAAAGAGTGGCATGTTCTTCACCAATGGCCTACATCAGGAGAAAATGCTATCGCCATTACATACTTCCCGGGGGCTGGGTCAAATTCGGGCGTTTTCGGAATATACATCGGAGCACTGAGTGGCTATGTAGATTATGTGTATCGTCCTGCAAGCCATACAATCTCCATAGCAATACGACCGGAACACGCAAATGGGCATACAGATTATACGCAAATAACATTTTTGGTATATGATCAGACAGATGGTGTCCAGTGGAGTAAGACATATACTTTGCCTGCAACGCAATATATAAAAGATGTTGATGCAGCGCTGGAACATGATGATACAGTGACGCCGAACAGTCTTTGGAAGACTTTCGTTGATTACCACGCTTTGGACCAGAATTTAGAAGCAGTAAATTTGAAGGACACTTTCACGTGGAAAGAGTGGCCAAGCCTAAATATGGACAACAAACACTCTGAGTACTATTATGGCGGTGATGAATATGCACGCCTAAACCAGAGAAAAACACCTGGTGGAGGATATTTAATAACAAGCAAGAGTGGAACTCTTTCAGGCACTGGGAAATCTTATAACTTCTCAGTATCAGGCTACTCTACCGTTACAGTCGTGATGGCAGGCAACGAGAATGCAGACTTCGATTTGTATGCAAAATGGGGTTCCCCACCTACAACAAGCGACTATGATGCAAGAGGATTTTCAAGCACTTCATTAGAGTACTTTACAACAAGTGGCTCTGGAACGCTCTATATAATGGTGCGCTCATGGTCGGGAAGTGGTCACTGGAAGTGCTGGGCACTTTGGGGTGATCCAAGCGCTAACAGTGGAAGAAAGAGTGGGACTCTTTCTGGAACTGGTGCTACAGCAACCTATTCTCTTAGCGGCTCCGCCATAGGATATGCGTTTAATTCAGGTCCAGACGGAAGCGACTTCGACCTTTATACTAAATGGAATTCACCTCCCACAACAAGCGACTATGATGCACGTGGATACTCCAGTTGGGCGCAGGAGATAGCGGGTCCAGCATCAACATCAGGTTCCGGAACACTCTACTTTATGGTACGCTCTTATTCAGGAAGCGGGGAGTATGCAACGGTAGAACTGATATTCTAACTAAAAAGGCAATAGAAAAAACGAGAACGAAAAAATTAAAAATTTTATTTTTTCTCTTTTTAATTTAATATATTAATAATGCAAATATGGAAAAAATCATGAAAAAGAAAACTATGACCTTAGTGTTAATTGCAGTAACAATTACTGTAACACTCATATGTATTGTAGGCATAATAATTAAATCCTCAGAACCACCAGCTGTAACACAGCCACCAAAAACACCACCACCCATAACACAGCCACCGAAAATTGAACATGTTGAGATAAAATTAAATGAGAGCACATGGGTGAAAGGCAATTTAATCAAACTTATTTCCATAGAAGAAGAAAAAGGGATAGTAAAAATCGAAGTTTACAATGAAACAACAGGAGAAACGATGATTGTTCCCTTAAGCTTACAAGATGTTGTGGCTTTTAAATACAAGAATATTGCAATCTTTTTAAGTAAAATAGAAGACAACAGAGTTACTTTATTAATTGGTGAAGTCGCATATTATGAGGAAGATATGCGAAGTCAGTGAGCGCCAAAGAGGAGCTTTCATAAGTATCCAAACGAAGAGAAGATGATGTGGAGAGAAGAGTAAAGGAATCGTATTAGTTTGACTTTGTCAAATTATAATGGAGGAAAGAGAACACCGGGAACTCTTATACCTTCTCAGTATCAGGCTACCCTACCGTTACAGTTGTGATGGCAGGCAATGAAAGTGCAGACTTCGATTTGTATGCGAAATGGGATTCTCCACCCACAACGAGCAATTATGATGCAAGAGGATATTCAAGCACTTCTTTAGAGTATTTTACAACAAGCGGCTCCGGAACACTCTATATAATGGTGCGTTCATGGTCGGGAAGTGGTCATTTGAAGTGCTGGGCACTTTCAGGTAATCCAAGCGCTAACAGTGGAAGAAAGAGCGGAACCCTTTCTGGAACTGGCAGTACAGTGACATACTCCCTTAGCGGCTCTGGTAAGGGGTATGCATTTAACTCGGGTCCTGACGGAAGCGACTTCGACCTATACACCAAATGGAATTCGCCACCTACAACAAGCAGTTACGATGCACGTGGATACTCCAGTTGGGCGCAGGAGATAGCAGGTCCTGCATCAGGTTCTGGAACACTCTACTTTATGGTACGCTCTTATTCCGGAAGCGGTGAGTATGCAACGGTAGCACTGATATTCTAACTAAAAAGAGGTAATAGGCATAACGAGAACGAAAAAAATTTAAAAATCTTATTTTTTTCTCTTTTTATTTATATTTATCGTGATTGCTCAATATCTTGTGGTATAAATTCTAAGCACGAAACTCTAAATCCTAAACAAACTCCAATATCTAAACTCAAAAATCAAAACATACCTTCCTTTTGGGATTTTGGATTTTGATATTGTTTAGGATTTGGTGCTTAGGATTTAGGATTTCCCACTCTTTATTGAGCACCTACTATTTATCTATAATGTAATTATAGAAAAAATTATGAAAAAGAAAACTATGACCTTGGTGTTAATTACAGTAGCAATTACTGTAACACTCGTATGTATTGTAGGTATAGTAATCAAACCTTCGTCAGAACCTACAATTTCATGGGGGCCTCTGCCGCCTAATTTTAAGGAAATGGAAGAGAAAATAGTGCCGAAGTTTGAAAAGGTTGAAATAGAAGTAGGTGAGAACGTCACGGTAAAAGGCAATCTGATCAAACTTATTTCCATAGAAGAGGAGAAAGAGATAGTAAAAATAGAAGTACAGAATGAAACAACAGGAGAACCGATGGTTGTTCCAGTAAAATTTTATGGTGGCGCATTCAAGTACAAGAATATTGCAATTATGCCTTTATCGGATACTATAAAAGACGATGGAATTACTTTCTTAATTGCCGAGGTTGCCAAAAGAGATGAAGAATGAAGTGTGAGCAGCGGCAGCGACTGCGGTTGGCTGGATAAAGTAGAGTTTGGTGGAGACAGTTATGAACCGGACAACAGCTTCGATCAATACAGTACCATGAGCGTAACGTCTTCTCTCCAGTCTCAGTCAAGAAGTATAGATCCTGCGGGCGACAATGATTACATCCGATTCTATGCACAGGCAGGCAAGAACTACATTTTCTATACAGAAGGCTCTACCGATACTTACGGCTACCTATATGACTCAAATCAAAATCAACTAACTTACGATGATGATAGCGGGTCAGGCTTAAATTTCCGGATAGAATATCCGATCAGCAGCAGTGGCTATTACTTCTTGAGAGTCCGTGGATACTCAAGCAGCACAAAAGGTCCTTATACCCTATACTATAAGTACGAGATACCTGGCGGAGACTTAATAACAAGCAAGAGCGGAACTCTTTCTGGCACAGGAGACTCTTACACCTTCTCAGTATCGGGCTACTCTACCGTTACTGCTGTGATGGCAGGCAATGAAAATGCAGACTTCGATTTGTATGCGAAATGGGGTTCTCCACCCACAACGAGCAGCTATGACGCAAGAGGATACTCAGGCACTTCATTAGAGTACTTTACAACGAGTGGTTCAGGAACACTCTATATAATGGTGCGTTTCTACAGTGGCAGCGGTAACTGGAAGTGCTGGGCACTTTGGGGTGATCCAAGCGCTAACAGTGGAAGGAAGAGTGGGACTCTCTCAGGAACTGGCGATACAGCAACCTATTCTCTTAGCGGCTCCGCCATAGGATATGCGTTTAATTCAGGTCCAGATGGAAGCGACTTCGACCTTTATACTAAATGGAATTCACCACCCACAACAAGCGACTATGATGCACGTGGATACTCCAGTTGGGCGCAGGAGATAGCGGGTCCAGCATCAACATCAGGTTCCGGAACACTCTACTTTATGGTACGCTCTTATTCAGGAAGCGGTGAGTATGCAACGGTATCACTGATATTCTAACTAAAAAGGACATCGGGTACAAATAATCTTTCAAAACTTTTTTCTTTTTTTCTTTTTATTTATAGTGTGAATCACAAAGAAGCGAAGGGCTAAAATGGGGAATAGCAAGGGTTAAAAATATGAAAAAGAAAGATTTGCTCAGAATAGCAAGCATGTTTGTAATGATACTATTGCTTCCTCTCGCACTGTCGTTGGCATATATGATTTTGGCATATATGATTCACGGAAGGCTTTACCTTTCCCTAGAACCTTCCATAGGAGCTATAATTCACGGCATCTTTATATCACTTATCATCGCTTATGGATATATAACGAAAGATAAAATTGCATCAACACTGTCTGGCATTTTCCTAATTCCTCTTTCTCTTGCCTATGCTGATTTTCTCTCTGACTTTTCTGATCCCTATTTTGTAACAAGATGGCTAAGATTGATAACTTCGGGTGAAGTTATCTTTAATCCCTACATGCTATTTGGTGGATTAGCAGGTTATTTTGCATCGCGGGGGACGAAAGTGTCTCTTTTGGTCGCTATACTTTTCGGGATACTTTTCAGTTTATTTGTGTTGGGTATTGATTGAGGTTTTTGATATTTGGTTAAGATCAAGGAAGGAGGTAAACACGTGAAAAAAGAAGTAAAAAGCATGAAAGC
This sequence comes from Candidatus Methanophagales archaeon, assembly GCA_023131215.1. Lineage (GTDB taxonomy): Archaea > Halobacteriota > Syntropharchaeia > Alkanophagales > Methanospirareceae > JAGXOS01. The sequence continues at coordinate 8,457 of JAGLZV010000031.1, forward strand.
AGAAGAAAGGTATTTTATGCTCATCCATCCATTCTATCCATCGGATGAGAGCGCCGAGGAGGGGCGCTTTATAAATACCCAAACAAATAGGAGGTGATAAAATGAAAAAAGAAAACCTAATAATAGCAACCATGGCAGTAGCAGTGTTACTATTAGCATCCAGTGTACCCGCGATGCAGAGCACATCCATCTCTGAATATCAGCCTACGTGCCCCAAGGAATCATACAATAAGATCACGGAATTGTATGAGGAAGGATTGAGCGAGGAAGAGATTGCAGAAGAACTCGCATTCCCATTGGACATTGTGAACGGATATCTCGAAGGTAATTACACTCCGCCACCATGTCCAGCGTCAAAACAGAGCATATCCCCGTCTGAGTGCCCTGCCTACGGCAAAATTAAGGATTTGTATGGCGAAGGATGGAGCGAAGATGAGATTGCTGGTTGCATCAAAGCGGATAGAAACTGTGGTGAATGCCCGATGAAGTTGAATTGCCCTGCAGGATTAAAAGAGCCGTGGTTGCTCGATTTGGATTGAAATTTTGCAATTTGCACTTTGCATTTTGCAATTAATCCCATTCTACTTCTATCCCCAATATGGTTTTCTCGCCGTAAAAAACGTCCTTTGCAATTTCTGCACACCCTATTGCAGCACTATACTTTGTTATTGTTTCGGTTTTGACGTCTAAGAGCCGGTCTATCCTCCGCTTTATTTCCTCTTTTTCACCCACAGAGCCCGTTAAGAAGATTTTATACTCTCTTGCATCTACGCCGTAATCTTTCATGAGAACACGCATCGCTGAAATTTCCATTGCTACAAACAAAGAAAGGGCATCCATAGCCAATTCTTCATTTCCTCCGCTTGCTTTTATCCATTCCTTCCGCAAGACACCTGCATTTGAGAACGCATCGTTTGCGCTTATCCGCCCATCTTCGATATCTCTTAACGTCTGAAGGTCAATTGGACCTTGATACAATCCCGGCGAGCCCAAGCAAGCATCTATTGCACCTATTATTATCCCTTTCGCTATGGACATCGTAACGGTGTTAGAGCTGATATCCGCGAAAATGAAGTTATTGAAACCTTTTCTATCGATGTGATATGCAACGCCCACCTTTTCAGGACTTGCACAATGCGAGAAGAACTTTATTCTCCGATCTATTTTTTCGCTACCCGCGTGTATCCCAGGTATCATTATCGTAGGAATGCCTGCATTCTTTATCGCATCGAACACCTTCGTACCACCGCCAACAGTTGAACCGGCTTTTTCATTTCTTACCCCCCGGTTCCGCACCTTTTTAATGTCTTTTATCGTGGAAAAGCCATCGCCCATCGAATAAGTCAGTGCAAGCAAATCTATTTCTTCTCTTTCTATCTTCAACCCCTTTTCTACTTCTCTTATAATCTCCTCGCCGTCCATCTCTGCCGCTTTCTTCCTCAGCAGCTCAAAAACCCTTACTCCACCAACTTCTCCCCCATTTAACCCCGCAAATCGTATTCCAACAGTCCCATGATCCACACCTATAAACATAATAGAATTTACCACTCTTCCATTGTTAATCCCTCAATCCTTTTGAAATGTGCTACGTCAGTGGTTACAAGCGTTAGGCCGCGTACAAGTGCAGTAGCTGCAATGTAGGTGTCATTGACGCCAATTTCTTCACCTTTTGATATTAATGCAGTTCCAATTTCCGCTGCTCTTATTGCAACTTCTGGCGTTATTGTGAGAGAGAAAAATCGCAAAAATAATTTTTCGGCTTTTTTCATGGCTTCATTGTACTTCCTTGAGCCGAATTCGTATTTCCGATATATTCCCCAATAAAACTCGTAGAGGGAAACGGTGGAAATAGCGTGTCTTCCTTCCCTGTCCAACGCTTTTGCTTTTTCCAACACCTCATTGCCACCGATATCAATGTCAATTAATACACTTGTGTCCAACAACTTCATTTTATACCCGTTCTTTACCGAGTTTCTTTAATGTTAAATTGCTTGCCTTTTTCAACTCTTGTTTCACTTCGTTCCAATCCCCCCGGGAAAGTATCTGAGTGCCAACAACTTCTTCTATGCACAGATTTTTTGCTGAAAGACGCAATATAACATCATTTAAGCTCTCTTTCTCCTTTTTCTCCAATAAAAGCGCTTTATACACCTCCTCTGCAATCGAAATTTTTATCTCGCCCATTATTTTCTATTTATACTTATGCCTCAACACAATAAAAATATTATTTCTCATTTGCTTTCCCTTTTTACTTCCACCAATTTCAAACCTCGCCCCTTCAAAATTTTATTTTCGCCTGGGACATCGCCTATTACATCCAAAATTGTGCATTTATCTCCCTTTTTTAGACCTAATGGATGGCATAAATCAAACAGCTCGTAATCGGTTTCTTCACAATCCGCGGGTTTGAAAACAATTTTAGCGCCTTTCAAAACGCCTTTCGCTTCTATCGCTACTTTTACAGACGGCTCTATTACTTCTACCACACGCACTCCCTCTTCGTGAATGTAACAATCGTGTTTTATTTCATTCCTTACCTTCTCTATCCGGTATCTTCTGCCAACCTCAAGGTTCGTGCAAGATTTTTTTAATCTACACTCTTCACATTTCTTTGAATTTGAAACTCCTAAAAATATGAATTCATCACCTACATTCGCCAGCTTTGCACCAACTAACGTTACAATCTTCCTTTCCTCCGTTTCTCCTCCCACATCTTCTTTTAACCTATTCCATAACCCATCCATTTTTATTTTGTTTAGCTCCTTTTTATAACCACAAGATTACACTAATTTTCACAAGAAACCTTTTCTTAAAAAGAAAAGCTTTACCAAAAGAACTTATTTGTTTTTCTTTTAGCACAGGTTTTCTTTTTGACATTGCCGAAGGCAATGGAACGGCTTCGCCGTTCAAAAAAAGAAAAAGTGTTGTGTAATCTCGTGGTTTATATAATTACCCCGGTAACCACAGCGAGTCTTTCTGCTGCTTCATAAGTGAGTCCGGAATCGCCTAATATTGTATATCTACCCGGATTTATCTTGTGAGCTGTGGTTAGCGCCTCTATTATATACTCGTCTTTTATGCCCAAATCCTTTGCGGTTGTTGGAGCATCTATCTCTTTCAGCACTTCCCGAACTCGTTGCCAGTTCTCTCCATACAGGTGTGTCATCATTATGGTTCCGACACCACATTGCTCGCCGTGCAAAGCAGGTTTTTCCGCTATCATATCTAAAGCATGGCTGAATTTGTGTTCAGAACCGGAAGCAGGAGCTGAGGAACCCGCAATGCTTATTGCAACACCGCTGGATACCAACGCTTTTACCACAGTCCAGGCGGATTTTTCATCTTTTTTCTTTATTTCCTTGACGTTCTCTATTATCATATTCGCAGTCATCTCGGAAAGAGCCGCAGCATAATTGCTGAACTCCGCATTCTGCAACCTCTGTGCAAGTCGCCAATCGCGCACCGCGGTGTAGTTAGCAAGAATATCGCCGCAGCCGGCAGCAGTAAACTTGTAAGGAGCCGAAGATATTATCTCTGTGTCCGCAACAACAGCGAGTGGTGCATGCACTTGCATAGAAACAGGATTGCCCCTATCTTTATTCTTTACGGATGCCCTTGGCGATGCTATCCCATCGTGAGAAGCAATGGTAGGCACAGAAATAAAAGGAATGCCGAGTTCAAAAGAGGCTATTTTCCCCGTATCTATGATCGTCCCACCTCCTACTCCGAGCACGAACCTCGTTTTAGTCTCTTTTGCCACTTCTTTTACTTGCTCTATACTTTCTCCACTTATAGAACGCACTTCTACCAGGTTGACTTTATATCCTGCTTCAGACAAAATTTCAAGCACCTTTTCACCTGCTATCTTTCTTGTATGATGCACTCCTGTGACTATAATAGCCTCTTTTCCTACTCCCAGGTGTTTGCACACCGTGCTGATTTCCTCTAAGACGCCATGACCAATTAAAACATCTCTCGGCAATTGCATCCATTTCACTTTTTCAAATGTTTCCATTGCTCGGCTCCTCAATAGCTATATTTTAAGTATAAGTGGCAAATAAATCTTTTCTTTCATTTTGCATTTTTTAATTATACTACTCTTCCACTTCCACTAACATTAACACTCCAACCTCAGGCTCATAGCATCTCCCTTCCCCGATAAGCTCGTCAATTACTTCCTCTACCCATTCTTCCATCAATCCTTTCTTCTTCAACTCCTTTGCTAACTTTATACGTCCCACACTGCTCTTTCCCGATTCCCCCAACACCTCTAAAACCATCTCCTTTGCCGTTTTATTGTAATCCTCCCACATGCCCTTTACGGTGTTTATTGCCATGTCCCCCCAAAAATCCAGTTTATCATCATCAATCGCATAGTGTTCCAGCGCTTCCTTCAGCCAGTGTTTCTTTGGTAAAGCTTTCTCTCGAAGCAGTTCTATCCTCTCCATAGTCCTCCTTGCAGTGCTTATTATCCAATTATTTCTTACGTTTTCACCTACCGCTCCAGCTTCTTCAATCAATATAAGAACACCTTTGCTTTTCCCAGCGCCTTCATGCACATGCAAGTTACCGACAAAAGCCAGGAATTTATTTCCCAATGAGATAACCTTATCTGTGTAGATATTAAGCGTAGCCGTAAGGTCATTTATTTGTATCTTCGTTATGTTCCCTCTTTTCTCCACTTCTTTTACTTCTCCCACACCAAAGAGCCTATTGCATCTCGCACACGTGGGAGTAACAAGGAAGGTTTCTTCGTTTTCTTTTACGAAGAAGTCGCTTTTCAATAACTCTTCAAAAAACACTCTACAAGCAGGGTCTGTAGCAAGGTCTGGAACAGGGGGCTTCAGTTTTTGTCTTTGCTTTTGTCTTTGTTCTTGCATGAGACTGAGATAAGAGAATACTTAAGAAATTAAGATACCTCCATACCCGACAACACTTGACATTTCTCCAATGATGTCCCCGCTTGTTGCGTATTTTATCAATTTCCCTTCCTTTGCACCGAGTTTTTTCGTCGCATGCATCATCACGGCTATTGGACCAACACCACATGCTGACGAGTTTCGCTCATATATTCTGCTGTAGAATTTTGCAACATCCAACTCTGCTATCGCGTCTATCACGTATTCATCTTTCTCTCTTGCTATTCTGTCAGGTTCATAATGCGTGAAATCCGAGGATGCAATCACAACTACCTTTTTCTCAAATTTGGCAATCGTGTTGGCCAGGTCTTCTCCTATCTCCCTCGCTGTATCTTCATCGCTCAAACTCATACAGATGGGGACGAACTGGAAATTTTTATCAAAGAGGAATTGGAGAAAAGGGAGCTGAACTTCTATGGAATGCTCGTACTTATGCGCAGTTTCATCCACATCAATAATTCTTTTTGGCAGCGCATCCACAAAGGATTTGTCTACTTCCACTTCACCTAAGGGCGTTACCCATGTATCCTCAGAAACAGCAATAAGCGAGCCTATACCTTGATGATTGGGTCCAAGAATGACGAAAGTATCAGCTCTCGGTAGCTTGGCATAGACATTCGCCGCTACGCCTCCTGAATACATATATCCTGCATGGGGGACCACAGCTCCGAGAACATTCTCATTTTCTTCTCTCGTTACACCGGAGAAACATTCTCTCAGTTGTTTTTCCAAACTCGTTCTTTCTCCTTCATAAAAGGCACCCGCAACTGCCGCTCTTCTCATTTTATATCTCCGCTTCAAAATCCTCCACACCGTAATTGAAAATGAACTCTTCCTCTTTACCACCTTCTTTACGATGCCTTTCCCTTAGCAGTTCCCTTGCAAGCAGCCAGTAAACGATGGCAAGCGCTTTTCTACCCTTATTATTCGTGGGAATGATAAAGTCTATATCAGAGGTGGAATTGTTTGTGTCACATAGTGCCACGATAGGTATGCCGGTGCTCTCACCCTCCTTCAAAGCTTGCGCATCGGTCATTGGATCGGTCAAGACCAATATAGAAGGCTCATAGAAATACTCACATTCGGGATTCGTTAAAGTTCCGGGGATAAATCTCTCGACTATTGACTTCGCTCCCGTCGCCTTAGCGAACATGCTCACGGGGTGATGCCCATATTCTCTCGCGGATACAACCAATATAGAGGAAGGCTCGTAATTTGCTAAAAATCTCGCTGCTATCCTCAGCCTTGCATCCATAATTTCTACAGCCAACAAATACAACCCATCCGGTCTCGCTTGGTAAATGAATCGCTTCATATCGCCGGTTTTTTGCTGTGTTCCTATGTGAACACCACTTGCTAAGTAATCGGGACCTGGTATTAACGTATCCCCCATTTCCTCTTCCGCTTCATTTTCCTTTTCTTGTGCCATAGTTTTATTTGCCCTTTATCCCCTCATCTATCTCATTATCCACTCATCTATTTTCTATCTTCTTTATTCATATTATTTTTATCTGTCTAAGTTTTGAACTTATATATATTATAAATATGAGCGGTGAAGGGGGAAAAAAAGTAGTAAAGCAATATATAGAGGATTTGAGGAAAAAGATACACTATCATAATTACAGATACTATGTACTGAATGAGCCGGAGATATCAGATGCCGAATACGATAGACTATTTAAGGAGTTGGAGGAGCTCGAAAGCGAGTATCCGGAATTGATAACGCCTGATTCACCAACACAAAGGGTGGGAGCGAAGCCTCTGGAGGAGTTCGGCACATACGAACACAGCATACCCCTGCTAAGTTTGAATAGTGTTTCGGCCCAGAGCGATGTAAGAGATTTCGATGAGCGAGTGGGAAGGTTTCTTGGAATAGAGGAGGTAGAGGTAGAATACGTAGTGGAGCCAAAGATAGACGGGCTGGCTATGGAACTTGTATATGAGAACGGGGTTCTCTCCGTAGGAAGCACAAGAGGAGATGGAAAGACAGGAGAGGAGATAACACAGAATCTGAGGACGATAAAAACAATACCACTGCGTATTTTTTCTGATGCTGATGCTGATGCTCCTCCACTACCTTTACTGGAAGTTAGGGGCGAGGTTTTCATGCCAGTGAGCAAATTCAAAGAGCTGAATGCGGAGTTAGGGGGAAAGGGGGAGAAGATGTTTGCGAACCCAAGGAATGCGGCTGCGGGATCTGTAAGGCAGTTAGACCCGAAGGTTACTGCTTCTCGACCTCTTGATTTTTTTGCGTATGGTGTTGGTAGAGCAGAGGGTAAGGAGTTTTCAACGCAGTGGGAAGTATTGGATTATTTGCGAAGGATAGGGTTTAAGATAAGTCCCGTGATAAGGCGGTTTAAGGAGTTTGAGGACGTGATTAAATACCATGAGGAAGTGAAGGAGAGAAGGGATGAATTGGATTATGAGATTGATGGAATAGTGGTGAAGGTAAATAGCATAGAGCAACAAGACAGGTTGGGAACGATTTCGAGGAGTCCACGGTGGGCAATTGCATATAAGTTTCCAGCGAGAGAGGAGTTTACGAGGGTGAAGGATATAGTGGTGCAAGTAGGGCGAACTGGGGCATTAACTCCCGTTGCGGTATTAGAGCCAGTGCCAATAGCGGGGGTGACAGTAAGCAGAGCAACATTGCATAACGAAGATGAGTTGAGGAGGAAGGACGTGCGGATTGGCGATACAGTGGTGGTGGAAAGGGCAGGGGATGTTATACCAGAGGTTGTGAGTGTGATAAAATCGAAGAGGACGGGAGCGGAGAAAGAATTCAGGATGCCTGATAGATGTCCCGTCTGCGGTGCAGAGGTGATGAAAGAGGGACCAATTGTAAGGTGTATTGGTGTTTCGTGCGAGGCGCAGTTAAAAGAAAGGATAAAACATTTCGCTTCGCTCCGTGCAATGGACATAGAAGGACTGGGTGAGAAAGTAATAGAACAGTTAGTGGATAGAAAAATGGTTTCGGATGCTACGGATTTGTTTTTCTTAACGAAAAGAGACCTTTTGAAGCTGGAAAGGATGGGCGACAAATTGGCACAGAACATATTGGATGCTCTCGAAAAGAGCAAGCATACTACTTTTTCTCGGCTCATTCATGCTCTGGGGATAAGACACGTGGGTGAACATACTGCATCTTTGCTCGCCGATAATTTTGGAGACCTGGAATCGTTACGGAATGCGAGTTATGAAGAGTGGGTGAGCATACCGGAGATAGGACCAGAGGTAGCGAAAAGCATTCTTTTGTTCTTCGAGCAGGGGAGCACGAAGGAATTGTTGGATAAGTTGGAAAGGGCGGGAGTAAGTTATGAAAAGAAGGAAGCAGGGGTAGCAGAGGAAGAAGTGAGAAAGGTTCTGGAAGGAAAGACATTTGTGTTCACCGGGCGAATCTCTATGCCGAGAGAGGAGGCGAAGAGCATAGTAGAGCGGTTTGGAGGGAGAGTAGCATTGAGTGTGTCGAAGCGCACGGATTATGTAGTGGCGGGAGAAGAAGCGGGTTCTAAGTTAGAGAAGGCGAAGAAGCTTGGTGCGAAGATAATAGACGAGGAAGAGTTCAGGGAAATGGCGAAAGGGTTTAAGTGAAGTAGCAACTGCTTAAATATTTCGGAAAGTAAAGAAAGGAGAGAAATGAAGGGAGTTACCTTGGGGGATAGATGGGCAAAAGGAAAAAGCTTTTATATACCCTATAATGAACATATGTTGAAACTCTTCAGAATAAAAATTAAGGATAAACGAGGAATAAATGATAGAACTTCTTGATACGTGGTTATGGGCTGCATTTGTGGTTTTTGGTCTCTTGATGATTCTTTTAGAGTTGTTTATAGGAGTGGAGACAGGTTTTGATCTTGTGATGCTTGGCTCTGCGCTGATATTGGGTGGTCTCCTGACAAGTTTTG
>JAGLZV010000032.1 GCA_023131215.1 Candidatus Methanophagales archaeon
GAGGCAACCGATAAATGGGGTGTAAAGGTGGTTCGGGTAGAGGTTCAGAAGATTGACCCACCACAGGACATCGCAGACGCAATGAGTAAGCAGATGAAGGCAGAACGTGAGAAGAGAGCAACTATTTTGAGCGCAGAGGCATACAAAGAAAAGCAGATTCTTGAGGCAGAAGGAGATAAGCAAAATGAGGTACTAAAGGCAGAAGGTGATCGTGCCGCAGCTATACTTCGAGCAGAAGGTGAAGCAAAGGCTATTGAGAGCGTCTCAAGAGCGGCAGAGGAGTTCTTCATTGGAAATGCGCAGGTTTTGAAACAACTTGAGGTGACTCAGGCATCTCTGCAGGATAATACAAAGATAGTCGTATCGGATCAGTCAAAGCTGATTAACATTCTCGATATGCTGAAAGAGGGTGATAAAAAGAGGATTGTTCCGATAGAGAAGTAATTTTTTACGTAGGATAATTGCCCGTTAGAGGCTGTCCCGTGTATGGGGCAGTCTCTTAAGTGCGGGGTATGTGACTTAGGAGCAGGGCAATCAGGAAGAAAGGGCGGTAGAAAATTATGAAAATAATTGAATATGACAAACGAGTTAGCCATTTTCGTACTAGAAAAGATCAATATCCGATTAATAGGGAGTATCAAAGAGAACAGAAGGGTATTTGGTCCTTAGAGGATAAACAATATTTAATCGACAGTATTCTAAAAAAACTTGCCTTACCAAAATTTTATTTTCGCAAATTAGATGACAAAAAGTATGAGATCGTAGACGGACAACAGCGACTTGAAACTATATGGGAATTTTAGGGGGATAAATTATGGATACCAGGAGAAAGGTATGGCTATGAGAAAAAAAGAATACGATATAGAGATATGTATGGGGATGACCAAGATACTTTTGATGATTTTATACTCAATGGTAGGGCACTAATAAATTTTGAAGATAAAGATACTCGGGAGTTGTTTAGCAGACTCCAGCGTGGTAAACCCTTAAACGTTCCTGAGAAACTAAATGCTTTCCCGGGTGATATCGTTCCTCTTATGAGGAATTTAGGAGCACATCCTTTTTTTTCCAAGGTTGAATTTTCCTTAAAACGTTATAAAAAGTACCATATCGCCGCAAAACTGTTACTTATTGAAAAAGATGGAATAACCGAAACACAGCCGAAAAAATTATTCGAGTTTTTTAAATCAAATAAGAGTTTAAGCAATGAGTCAAAAGTTGCGAAAAAAAATAATCGCGTATTGAACTTTATGGATAAGGTATTTCCTGAAAGTAAAGTTCCAGAAATTAACAGTGAATCTTGGTTTTTAAATATTTATCTCCTTTCATCCAGATTGCTTGAGAATTACAACATGGATTCAAAACATAAAAATCTCCATGACTTCTATATTCAAACATGGGCTAAAGTTGAAAAAGCCAGAAAAACGTCTTCGGGGGAAACAGAAATACTAAGATTTGTAGATGCAAATACCAAAGGAACGAATAGCAAAGCAAATATTGATTTCAGATTTGATTTTTTAATAGAACGATTTTTACAACTTAATGAAGATATAGAATTATTAGATACAAATCGCAATTTCGATCACTATGAAAAAACTGTGATATATAGAAGAGACAAAGGCTTCTGTCAGGAATGCGGAAAAAAAGTCGAGTGGGAAGAGTATGATGCGGACCATATCAAACCCCACGCTAAAGGAGGTAAGACAACGATTTCAAATGGACAAGTTTTATGTTATAGTTGCAATAGGAGTTTAGGAAAAAAGTAACATGAATGAGATTATATGCTCTCGTTTTAAGTTGTAATTTATAAAAGGATGCCTCGTGGTTTCAGAGGCTGTCCCATAATCCCATAATCAAACAACTTTCCGATACTTTTATATGCTTTCAACCCCATATCAACCTTATGTCATTCATAAGAAGATCCCGCAATCAAAATTGGCTATTTCCCCCGAGTATAGCAGACCTAATCGAAGAAGACCACATTTGTAGACTTGTAGATGAGATAGTAGAAGGTATAGACCTTAAAAGGGTTGAGGAGAGATATGATGGCCCTGGCAGTCCTGCATATCATCCAAAGGTTATGATGAAACTCCTCATCCAGGGTACCATCGATGGGATTCGGTCTTCTCGAAAGATTTCTAAGGCAACAAAGGAAAATGTTGTGTATATGTACCTTTCAGACCGCTTGAAACCCGATTTCCGCACGATCTGCAGGTTCAGGAAGGATAATTTAGAAACCATCAAACTTGTTATTGCTGAGATTGCAAAATCGGCTCGGGAGATGGGCATGGTAAACCTCGGGCATTTGAGCATCGATGGCACAAAGATCAAAGCTTCAGCCTCGAATTTCAGCGTACTATCGAAAGAAGAGCTTGATGAGTTAAAAGAGGCTATTGACACGGAACTTCGAAAAGGCATTGAAATTGATGAGATGGAAGACAAGATTTATGGCGATACCGATCCAGATAAGCTTCCAAAACCTTTCAAAGACATCAAAGAGAAGATAAGAAAGGATAAAGCAGCAAAGATCGTCGACCAGTATAAAAAAGGCGCCCGGAAAGAGAAGAATCGAATCGAAAAACAACTTGACAGGGCTCAAAATGAACTTGAAGCATCAGGAAAAGATTTTGTGAGTTTTACCGACCCGGAAAGCAGGTTCATGTCAAACAAAAAGCATTTCACCGAATTCTCTTATAACCCACAGGTAACGGTTGATGCTGAGCATGGAATTGTCGTGGCAGAGGATGTGGTCCAAAATGTCAGGGATGTAGGCCAGTTGAAGCCACAAATCGAACAGACTGAAGAGGTTTTTGGTAAACTGCCAAAAAATACAATCGTATCCGCCGATAATGATTATCACTCCGCAGAAAACATTGATTTTTTGAAAGAACACGAGTTAGACGGATATATTCCCCATGAGAAGCTTGCGTCCAGGATGAAGGGCAAAACCAAAGAATCGGGGAGATTTGACAAGGATAAGTTCAAATATAACGCCGAAAAAGATGAATTCACCTGTCCAAGTGGAGAAACAGTAAGATTCAGCTTTGAATACTTTGATAAGCACAAGGGAAAACAGGTGAGGGTTTATCGAGGCGTAGGATGTGCTCAATGTTCGGATAAAAAGCTCTGCACAAAAAGCAAGCGCAAACCAAAGCTGATCAAATGCTACGGCAATGAGGCTAATATGCGCGAGATGGCTGAGAAGATGGAGTCGCCGGAAGGGCAGGAGGTCTATTGTGTGAGAGCAAAAACGGTAGAAAGGCTGTTCGGGCACGTTAAGCAAAATATCGGGTTAAGGGAGTTTTTAACCAGAGGTTTGAGGGGCATGAGTGCAGAATTCAGTCTGGCATGCATAGCGCATAATTTGAAGAGAATCTGGATGATAAAAAGTCAAATTGAAGGTATTGGGGTGAATCCTACCGAAGATGGACGTTTTGATCACACTTTTCTCAAAAGTTTGTGTTTAAGGATTAAGGGGGCATGGTCTAATTTCTTATCTTCTCTGAGCGAAAGTTTAAGGCATAAAGCAATTATTGAGTATTTTAAAGTCAATTGTGGGACAGCCTCTTCAACCCGGGGTTACGTCACTTTAAGGAAGAAAGAGAAGGCGATAAAATATACAATTAGCATAATCCATCAATTTGAATACTTAAAATATTTTATCACTTAAAGGATGAGCAGGCTGTACACGGAGATGGGTCAATGAAACAATAACTGCTTCTTTGTTCTCTTCAAGTATAGTGCAAACTATACCGCCCATATCTCCGGAGTCAAATACCTTAGTTATCTTTAATTCTGTATCCATGCTAATGTCTTTCCCCTGTTTACGAAAGAGTTGAGCAAGTTCTTTAGACGGATAAACGGGAATAGGCAAATACCTTTCCATTTCTTTGATTAGTTCAATATTCGTCTCCTTTATTACAATATATGCTCTTAATTTTTTTAACATTTAAAGAGGCTGTCCAATAAATGAAAACACTAAGAAAATAAAGTACCAAATTCGAATTATAAATTATAAGATGATAAACCTCGACATGGCAAGGATTTTTGACGAAATTGCAGATATTTTGGAAGTAAAAGGGGAGAATTCATTCAGAATAAGAGCATACAGGCGAGCAGCTCGGACGATAGAAACACTTGCGCAGGACCTGAAGGTGATAGCAGAACGAGGAGGAGTCGGCGAATTAAAGAAAATACCGGGGGTGGGGGAAGGAATAGCGAAGAAGATAGTGGAGATAGCAAAAACTGGTGATTGCAAGAAACATAGAGAGCTAATGCAAGAAGTGCCTGCGGGTTTGCTTGAACTATTGGCTATTCCTCGTGTCGGTCCGAAGACTTTGGCAAAGGTGCACGAAGAGGTCGGAATAAGTAGCATAGAAGAATTGGAGGAAGCTGCGAAATCGCATACGTTAGAAGGGCTCCCGGGATTGGGCGCTAAGGTAGAAGAGAACATATTGAAAGGAATAGAGCAATACAGGAGGTATAAAGGACGTGCATTGCTTTCTAAAGCGCTTCCTTATGCCGAATCAATAGTAACCGAGTTGAGGAAATTAGATGCGGTGGATAAAATAACAATTGCAGGCAGTTTGCGCAGGATGCGTGAGACGATAGGAGATATAGATATATTGGTGGCGTCAAAGAGACCGAAGGAAGTAATAGATTCGTTCACGAGTCTTGACGGCGTAGAGGATATAGTGGCAAAAGGAGATACGAAATCATCTATTGTATTGAAGGGGATAGATGTGGACTTGAGGGTGGTGGATGCTGTTTCATTTGGCGCTGCTGCTCATTATTTCACGGGTTCCAAGCACCATAACATAAGAATCAGGGAGTTGGGGGTGAAGAAAGGGTTAAAGATAAATGAATACGGTGTTTTCAGGGGTGATGAGAGGATAGGAGGGGAGGACGAGGAGGATGTGTTCAAAAGTGTGGGTGTCGCATATATCCCGCCGGAGTTGAGAGAAGACCGTGGTGAGGTAGAAGCTGCTAAAGAGAACAGAATACCGAAATTGTTGGAGCAAAACGACATAAAAGGAGATTTGCACGTGCATACAAAATGGAGTGATGGAAAGAACAGCATAGAGGAGATGGCTGTGACTGCTATTTCATTGGGTTATGAGTATATCGCTGTAGCAGACCATTCTCCCGCGGTTGGTATTGCAGGGGGAATGAATGAGGATAAAGTAAAGAAGAGGGAAAAGGAGATAGAAAAGGTGAATGAGGGATTTGAAGATGAAGGTGTCGATTTCAGGGTTTTATCTGCATCGGAGGTGGATATAAAGTCGGATTACTCTATGGATTTCACGGATGAGATATTGGAATCATTAGATGTGGTAGTAGGTGCGGTTCATAGTAAATTCACGCAGGATAGGGAAACGATGACGAAACGAATCGTAACCGCGATGGAGAACCCGAATGTGGATATAATTGCACATCCCACAGGGCGTGTTCTGGGTAAAAGGGACCCGTATGAGGTGGATATGGAGAAGTTAATGGAGGTGGCAAAGGATACTGGCACGATAATGGAACTGAATTCTTTCCCTGACAGACTCGACCTTAACGATATGCATTGCAAGATGGCGAAGGATTACGGCGTGTTGATTGCAATCTCAACAGATGCGCATGATGCGATGCAGATGGGGGCAGTGATAAAATATGGGGTGGCAACAGCAAGAAGGGGATGGCTCGAAGCAAAAGACGTGGTGAATACGAGGGAGTTAGAGGAGATGATGAGGTTATTGAAAGGTTGAGAAATTCATTTCTTATTCGCTGACCAGGAGCAAGAGTTCTCTTACTTTTTCTATCTCCTCAAATACATCTGCCTTTGCTTGCGAATCTGGTTCTTCAAATAGTTTCCTTTCCAAGCTACTTAAATCCCTTTCCAGCGTAGCAAATTCTCCTCGCGCATACACTTCCTGTATATAGGGTATCTTCATTACTTGAGCCAATAACATTCCCACACGAGCTTTTATCCATTTTGTAGAGGTTGATACGGGCACCTCTTCAGGTGATTCGCTGGGTCCATAGACAGAAATATATGCTTTAGCCTCTATATTTTTCACTTCCGCTTCGACTTCAGCCTCGCGTTTTTTCACATCAACCGATGGAAATCCAAACAGAGCGATATAATTCAAATAAAGCTCATCCAAGCTGTTGTATAATTCTTCCTTCTCTTCTGCATCTCCAATCCCTCCTATGCTTTTGCCAATCCTGATTTTATGCCTGTACATAGCACGAATTTTTTCTTCTTCCGTTCGCCAAGAAGAATAAAAAATAGAAGGATAAATTAGTTCCTCTAATACATTTATCCTTATTCTTGGGTCGAAAATCGCTATTCTATATTCGCGCATGGCATACCCTTATTATTTAGAAAAGCGGACTTTTTAAAGTTTTTCATTTTTTACTTTAGCAATACAAATACATGCATCGCAACAAATCATATCCTTATAAATAGGTGTATGGTATTGTAATAGCAAAGGTGGAAAAAATGATGATAAGCGTAAATGAGTATGGAATGGACGTATTTGAGGAGATGATGGACAACTCGGAGGAGTTGCAAGTAGGTATAGAGGAGTTGGATAATGGGACGACGATAATAGATGCAGGAGTGGAAGAAGAAGGTGGATTTGAAGCGGGGTTATACGTAGCGAGGATATGTATGGCGGACCTTGCGGATATTAAATTCAGCAGCTTTGACCTCGGTAAATTTGTCTCGCCTGCCATAGAGCTTATCACTGACCATCCTGTAATCGCTTGCATGGCATCGCAATATGCGGGCTGGCGGATAAAGGCAAAGGATTTCTTCGGCATGGGGTCGGGACCTGCGAGGGCGCTTTCGCTCAAGCCACAGGAGTTATATGAGAAGATAATGTATGAAGACGATGCAGATGAGGCAGTGTTGGTCCTGGAAAGCAGCAAGATACCTGACGAGGAAGTGACATCGAAAATAGCGACGGAGTGCAGGGTGGAACCCGAAGACCTTTATATCGTGGTTGTGCCGACAGCCTCTGTTGCTGGTTCCGTGCAGATATCAGCCAGAGGTATAGAAACAGGCATTCACAAGTTAGATTCTTTGGGATTTGACATAAACTGCATAAAAAATGCGCATGGCATTATACCAATCTCACCTGTGGTTGGTGACGATGTGAAATGTATGGGCTCGACCAATGATTGCATCATATACTGTGGTCGGACGTATTATGGAGTGGATTACGATGACGTGGAGGAATTGAAGGGATACGTGAAGAAAGTGCCTTCGCTTAACTCAAAGGATTATGGAAAGCCGTTCTACGTTACATTTAAGGAAGCGGGCTTCGACTTCTTCAAAGTAGATGCTGGTATGTTTGCGCCTGCGGAAATCACGGTGAACGAGATAAACAGCGGGAAGACATTTACCAGTGGGAAGATAAATACGGAGGTTTTGCTGGAGTCTTTTGGGATAGAGACTTTATGAATACCTGCAAGGAGAGAAAGTGTTTTTCTTTTTAAACAATTCTCTCCCACACCATTTTTCCCGCTTCTTCTTTACTTTTTATCTTACCGTGAAACTCCATGTTCTCCAATATCTCCTTTAGGAGGTGATAAGGTACGTAAAAGTCAAACTCTTCCTTCATAGAAGTCCTTATTTCATCCAAACTCATCCACGTACCACCTTTAGCAATCACTTTTTCCACCAAATCCATAACATCCTCATGGACGCTCCAGGGATAGATTACCCACCGCCATTCTTTTATAAGCTCGCCGTAGAAATCGGGAATGAAAGAAGAAGAGGTTTTATGATGCAGAGTTGCGGTTTTTACGTCCTTTGCTCCCAATGATTTAACATACTCAACTACAAGTTTTAGGCTGTCCCCGGTGTCAGTCACGTCATCCGCTATCAATACCCTCTTCTCTCTTAGTTTATTTCTTGCTACATCGTCAAGCCCGTATTTCATCTCCGCCGCTCCAGTAATTGTGGCTGTTACACCCCAATGTTCCATCTTCAAACTGAACAAATCCTTAAGCAGAAAGAAATCGCAAAGAACACGAGCTAAAAACCAGCCCCCTCTCGCCACTCCAATTATAACTTCAGGCTTGAATCCCGCATCCTTTATCTCCTCACTTACATCCCTGCAAAGGTCGTATGCATAGTTCCAATCAACCACAACGCAGCTAAATTTCTCTTGCATATATCTTTATATGTCTTCTTCTTTAGCCATAATAAAGATGTTTACGAAAAACTTTCTTTATGTGGGGTTCTACCCCACGACCCCGCAAGCCCTGTAAGGGCTTATAAGAAAGCTTTACCAAAGAAATAATATGCGCTATATACAATAAAAATGGAGGGAAGAGAGGAATTGGAGAAAACAGTGGAAAGTAAAGAGACACAAAAGTATCTTATAGATTGTCTCAAGGAATTGGTGAGGATACCAACTTTCGTGCCCCCGGGAGAGAATTACGGAAAGATAGTGGATTGGCTTATTCCTGTGTTTGAGGATTTCGGATTCGAATGTGAAAGGATAGAGATGCCTGAAGATGTGTATGAAAAACGGCAAAAGAGTGCGGAGTTAAGAGGAGAGAGGGTAAACCTTCTCGCCACTAAAGATTTTGGTGCAAAGGAAAGCGTAGATATATACACGCATTTAGACGTGGTTCCGGCAGGAGAAGGCTGGAGCACGCCTCCCTTTGAGCCCGTGATTAAAGATGGCAGGATATATGGGCGTGGTGTAGCGGATTCGAAGGGAAGCGTTGCATCGCTTTTAACTGCATTAAGCGTGATGAATGAGCAGGAATTAGAGAGGAAATATAATCTTCGGGTTGCGTTAACCACGGATGAGGAGATAGGACTCTACTCGGGTTTGTGCTTCTTTGCGGATGAAGGACTCCTTCAAAGCGATTATTTACTTTGTATGGACGGCGATAACGAGGGTATATGCGTAGCAACGAACGGAGTGATGAATTGGGAGACGAAGGTATATGGGAAATCATGCCACAGCTCTGTTCCGTTTTTAGGTGTGAATGCGATAGAGAAGGCGGGGTTGGTAATAGAAGAGTTGGGTGAGTTGAAAAGAAAAGTAGAGAGTAGAGAATCGAAAGCACCTTGCAGTTCTTACATGACTGAAGTAACAGGTCGAAAGCACATAACGCCCATTTTTAACGTTACGATGATAAACGGGGGTGTAAAGGAGAATATTATACCCCCGAGCTGCACCTTGCGTGGTGACCGGAGATACATTCCAGAGGAAGTAGTTGAGGAAGTGATAAAAGAGTTCGAAGATTTTTTACAAGACATAAAAACAAAGCATGGCATAGAATTAGAGCTGCATTGTAAACCTGGATACCCGCCTATGTTTACCAATCCAGATGATGAATGGGTAGGAAGGGTAAAGGATGCGGCTTCTGACGCTTTTGGCGTCTCTTTAGCCATAATAGGTGTGCAGGGTGGTTTGGATGTTGCTTATGCAGTCCAGAAAACGAAACAGCCGGTTTGTGCGTTTGGCGTTGGCAATTGGATAGAGAGTAATGCACATGGAGCGGATGAAAACGTTAGGATACAGGATTTGAAGGATTATGTGCGGTTTTTGGTGCGGTTGTTGTTTGGGACTGAATGAAAGTCCTCGTAATGGGTGCAGGAGCATTGGGAAGTGCATTTGGCGGTATGTTAGCCGATGCGGGCTACGACGTTACACTTATTGGAAGAGAAAAGCACATGAAACCCATAAGAGAACATGGGCTCAAAATCTTTGGGATATGGGGCTCGCACGTAATAAAAAACATAAGAGCAACGTCAGAGCTAAAAGAAAATTACGAACCTGACGCTGACGTGGTCTTGTTAACCACAAAGTCTTTTGATACCGAAAATGCGATACAAGAATTACAACCACTTATTGCCGATGATTCCGTAGTTATTAGCTTGCAAAATGGCATAGGGAACGAGGAAATTATAGCAAGGTATGTTGGAGAAGAACACACAATGGGTGGCATGGTTATAACGGGTTTTGAAATATCAAAACCTGGGGAAATAGAAGTGACCGTTTCCGCATCTCCGACAAGAATCGGCGAGCTCGATAACAAAATCACTCCAAGATTGAAAAAAATCGTTGCGATATTCAACGAGGCGGGGATACCTTCAGATGCCGTGGATAATATCCGTATGCATATCTGGGCTAAAGCATTGTACAGCGCAGCGTTAAATCCACTAAGTGCGATTTTCAAGGTTGAGTATGGCAAACTGTCAAATCCTCATTCTTTTGCAATTATCGAAGATCTAATTCGCGAGGCTTTTAAAGTTGCGGAAGCGGAAAAAATCAAACTGTTCTGGAATAGTGCGGAAGAGTATCTGGAGTATCTAAGGCGTGAGCAGATACCTCTAACTGAAAAACATCGGTCTTCGATGCTTAATGACATAGAAAGAGGTAAAAAGACTGAAATAGATTTTTTAAACGGTGTTTTTGTCGCATTGAGTAAAAAGCATAACATTCCTACACCGGTAAACGAAACTATCGTCAGGGTGATTAAATTTTTGGAGGCGAGTGAGTAAAAGAGAAATTTAAGCTTTTTTAAAGCTTAACATTCACTCACTGGACACGTTTGCCATAATCACGGATTATTCTATCTATCTCAC
>JAGLZV010000033.1 GCA_023131215.1 Candidatus Methanophagales archaeon
AATATTAATCCCACTTCGTTGTAATGTGACCATTGTATCGTCTATGCCCGATGACTGAGCGAAGGTGAAAATTGCGAAGTCTACCCGCTCCCTGCACTTGAGCATTTGCTTCATTATCTCGAGCTCTGGAGTATGGTCTGGGGCAAAAAGAACTTTGACAGGTACTTTAGAAACTTTATAAACTCGCGGTGCCAGCTCGTGACGCTCGTTTTTAACTCCGAACGTCCCCGAGTGAATCTCATCAAATTCTTCTTAATAAACCCTCGCTACTCGCTTGCTGCGTATGATAACGATATGATTGAAATTCTTATGCGTGCCGGTGGGCGTGAAATTGGTTGACCCCGTGAGTAGCGCAGCTTTGTTGCCCTCTACATCGCGGATAATGAACTTCTGGTGGAACGTTGCTGGATTAAAATCTGTGTGAGTCTCTATCCCTGCACGAAGTAGTGCATTGTGAATTCTCCGGTTTGCTTCATTTTTACCCTTAGCAATCCATGGGTCAGGTATGGGCCTGTCAAGAGTCAGGTATGCGCCCTCCAATACGATGCGTACACGAACCTTTCGCTGCTTAGCTGCAATGATTGCTTTGGCAATTGGTTTGGACTCTAATTCCTGAACTGCGATGTCCAATGTCTCTCGCGCGCCGCCTATAAACTTTATGAGAACTTTTTCGAGGTTGTCTGGTGCACCCAGCTTATCAGGACCCATATAAAGTTCGATGTTTCCGATTTTCATTTTTATGTTTTATCTCTGCTCCATCCTTATTAAATGTGTCTCCTTATACATATGGAAACAGGCTAAAGAAAATGGAAAGACAAGAAAAGATAAAATATATTGAGCATCCATCGGATGTGGGATTTGAAGCGTATGGCGACACGCTGGAGGAACTCTTTGCTAATGCCGCTATTGCCACTTACAGCTTCATGACTGATGTAGATGCGATAGAAGAAGAAGTGGAACGAGAAGTAGAGATAAAATCAGAGGACCTCTACAGCTTGATGTTCGATTGGCTGGACGAGATGATTTTTTTGTTCGAGTCGGAATCGCTGGTCATGAAAAAATTCGATATAGAAGTGGATTCATCCAATTTTAAGATAGGGGGCAAGTGCAGAGGCGGAAAATTTGATCCTTACAAACACGAATCCGGTATAATAATAAAAGCAGTCACGTATAACATGATGGAGATAAAGAAGAACGCAGTTTGGAAGGCAAGGGTTGTTTTGGATGTGTAATCAACCCTTTTCTTTTAGAAAAAGAAAAGCGTTGACGAAAAAGAAAAATATTCTTTCAATAAATGAGATATATTTAATTCCTGTCAGAGTAATTAAAAATATTCCGAACAAGAAATGAAAGAAGAGGAGCTAAAGAAGCAGACATTGCAATTCAGAGATTTGGTTGGCGATGAACTTTTCTGGTTTACCGTATCCCAAAACGTCATGGCGATAGAAAAAGATAGGCGTAGATTTGAGCAGTTAGCGTTGGAAATTCTTGAATATTTCGAGTGCGAGCGGTGCTGCCGGTGCTGCCGGGAGATGCCGATTCATCTGAATGATGAAGACATGGAGCGACTTTACCGGCTTGACGGTGCTGCTCTGTTTGATAAGATGGACGAGAGCGAGGTGGATAACTACCTGAAAACGCCATGCTCATATTTAAAAGGGAACACATGCACAATTTACGAAAACAAACCCATGTCTTGCAGGATGTTTCCCTTCGTCGTTATTCGTCCTGTTCCCACATTGCAATTATGCCCTATGGGGAAGAAGATATTCGAGGAATTTAAAGCATTAACTCGAAAGTATGGTAAAAAAGACCTGAAGGTGCAGTGGGATGACAATGTTTCTGATAACAGGCTGCCTGATTACAGTGGAAGCACGGAAAAAAAAGCTATATATGTCGCTCTTCCGATACCGGTCCTGGAGAGGTTTTTAAAGTATCTGCGAGCAGGGAGGGGAAAATGAGTGAAGAAAAAACCTTCATAAAAGTTTCTGGAGCGTGTAAGGAGTTCGATGGCAAAGAAGTCTTGAAAGAAGTCAGCGTGGATATAAAAGAAGGAGAGCCGCGGGGTTTGCTTGGAAGGAGCGGGGGCGGGGAAATCAGTTTTGCTTCACATGTAGATGCGCCAAGCAAAGTTGGTGAAGTGTGTAGCAAGTGCGGGGCTAAATTAGAATTGCGTGAACTGAATTACTGGGAAGACAAAGATGTTCTAAAAGAGTTCATGGAGGAGAGAAGGTGATTGTTGTTGACACTTCTGTTTTTCTTGATGAACTCTTCAATAGGCTTTGAGACCGACTCAAGGGCAATGATACATTAAGAAAGTTCGGAGTTGACGCTTTATATCCTTTTATACTCTGGAATCAATAATAACATAGTGGTAAAGGAGGTGTTGAGAGATGCAAAAAGCGATAGAGGTTGTGTATGAAAAAGGGGTATTTAAGCCGCTACAAAAAGTTGATTTGCCTGAGAAGACTAAATTAAGAATGAGGATAGAATCAGAGGGATTGTATGAGTTAATTGAGGATTTATCCAAGATGTTCAGGGATGTGAAAGAAGACCCGCTAAAAATCCTACTGGCGAATAGAAAATAGATGGTAGTTTTTGATAACGCTAAAAAATACGGAATACGTGCGTATTATCTAATAGAAGAAGTGGACAAAGTTTTGAGCGAATTGAGGGAAATGAGAATATATTTTTATATATGAAAAACAAAAAGTAAAAGAGAAAAAAATGGGAAAAACAATAAAAGCAAGGTTTTTGAATGGAGTTTTTATGCCTTTGGAAAGGGTAGAAGTTGAAGAAGGGAAAGAAGTAGCTATCACTGTTTCAGAATTTTCACGTCCCAAAGCCGATAATTTTATCGCCGCTTTAAGAGCTACTGCTGGAGGTTGGAGAGGTTTAATTGATGCTGAAGAGCTAAAAAGAAACATTTATGCTGATCGCCTTATTAGCACGAGACCAAAGCTGAAAATACAGCTATGAAAACTTCTTATCTTATTGATACTGATTGGATTATTGACCACTTCAACGAGGTAGAGAAAGTTACAAATGAATTAGAGAAGTTAGCTCCAGAAGGTTTAGCTGTGAGTATTATTTCCTTAGCTGAACTTTACGAAGGAATTTACTATTCTCGTGATCCAACACGAAGCGAAAGAACCCTCGAAGATTTTTTAGCTTCAGGCTTGGCAATCTTCGGGATTGACGAGGGCATTTGCAAAATATTTGGAAAAGAAAGAGGTAAATTAAGAAAGCAAGGTAAACTAATTGGCGATTTTGACCTCTTAATTGCTTCCACTTGTCTTTACCATAACCTTACCCTTCTTACCAATAACAGGAAACATTATGAAGTGGTGGAAGGATTAAAAATTATTTCTGTTTAATCGGGTATTTGTACTCTCTTGTATCAGCGAACATTTCTTTCCTTTACCTTCATTCCCCCGGAATAGAACTTTTTCACGTGCTCTGGCGCTCTTGTCAATATATTTCTAACGCTTCATCCAATATCTCCGAAGTATTTGTATAGTTACGATGAAGATGCATGATCCAAGATACAAGATACAGAAGGAGGTTGATGGCATTTCAGACGTATAAGGATTTGGCAATTGAAAGCGGTAGATTCTGGCCATAGCCCATAGTCCTGCATCCTAACAGCTAAACAACTACAATTATTTTTTTATCCGATAACCAAATCCTTATCAATAGCTTCTTTAAACAGAGTTGCGAAATGATTTAGTCGCTCTTCACTATGGTTTTTAATTTTTTCTCCTAAGTCCTGTCTTGCTTTCTCTACAATTTCATCAAAAATATCTGGATCATGTATATCATTACCCTGTCCTTCATAGAGAGATAAAAGAGTTTTTAAATGGATTTCCGGATGCTCTTTACGCCCTGTATAATATGCCGTATATCTAACAACCAAGCAATTAGAGCAGGAGTCAATGTCAATTACTTCTAAATGTTCGTAACCTTGCTTTTGGAGTTGTTTACTTAATTCATCTTTATATTCCTTCCCGAAACCATTATCAGTTTTTATTTTTTCTACAATATCCTTTACCAATTCAAAAGGATGATAAGGAAGTTTACATTCTACTTTTACTTCTTTGTAAACTTCCTTTGATATTATCGCATCCAACATTTCATTAAGTTGCATAAGCATCTTCCTCCTAAGACGCGGATTAACACGGATTTATTTAGCATTGTTGATTTTTATCATCTGTGTCAATCTGCGTTAATCTGTGTCAATAATTTATTTTTCTCTTTTTTTCATCCCTGTGCGGGATAGAACTTCTTCACGTGCTCTGGCGCCCTTGTCAATATATTTCTAACGCTTATAATACCCACGAGCTTATCATTTTCCATCACCGGCATCCTTCTTATGCCATTCTCTGCCAGGAGCTCGCATGCGTGCTCCACAGACGCTTCTGGCTTGATGGTGATCAAAGGAGAGGACATAATTTCTTTTGCCTTTATTTCACTTGCCTTTTTATCTTTCATTATAACTTTTGAGGCTATGTCACGGTCAGTAACAATTCCTACGGGTTTATCTTCCGAGGTTATCACTACACTCCCTATTCCCGATACTTCCATGTCCTTTGTTATTTTAGTGACCGGTGTGGCTTCATCCTCAGTGATGACATCCAATGTCATCACATCTCCAACCTCTAATCTCTCCGGTACCACCTCTCCTTCCGCAGGATAGAATCTGTGCACGTGCTCTGGCGCTCTTGTCAATATATTTCTCACGCTTACAATACCCACGAGCTCGTCATTTTCCATCACCGGCAGCCTTCTTATGTCTTTCGCTGCCATGAGTTCACATGCTTCCTCCAGCAGTGCTTCTGGCTCGATGGTAATCAAAGGTGAGGACATTATCTCTTTTACTTTTACTTTACCTGTCCTTCTCGTTGCACAAATTTTTATTGATATATCACGGTCAGTAACTATTCCTACGGGTTTATCCTCCTTCGTTATCACTACACTTCCTATTCCCGACAGGTCCATGTCTCTCGAGATGATAGTAACCGAAACGTCTTCATCCTCAGTGATGACTTTCGGTGTCATCACATCCTCGACTTTCATCTCCAAATTTCCTTTTCTCCTTTTTTTCATAATATTTACCGCCGAGAGCATGGAGAGCGCTGAGATATACATGATTTTCCTGACTCTCTGTGTTCTCTGCGGGCTCAGCGGTAAATCAAAAATAAATCTGTGTTAATCTGAGTAATCTGTGTCTAAAAAATAAAAAAGGGGGAAAAAACCCTTCCCCCAACCTTGTCTTGTTTTTGGTTGGTTGTTGTTTGTTCGTTTGACCAAACACTATTTTAGAATTTTGCACCAGGTTCTCTGCCGTAGTAACCGGCGACTATCAGGTCTCTCTCACCTGCAATCTTGCAGAATTCCCTGTTTGCACCCAGTCCGTACTCTTTGGTCACGTATCCACGGTCGAACGGCAGGTCACGGTCTGCGAACGCCACTTTCCACAGCGGCGACAGCACCCATGCGTCATGATTTGCACAGTGTGCACCTGCAACCAGACCCCCGTATGCACTCTGGTGTCCGACGTTCATCGCGTAGTTCGGATAGTTCACGCCTCGCATCTCGAATGGCATTCCCTCGTCACTCTGATATGAATACGAGCCGCATGCAGTGCACTGGTCTTGCAGGTCGTAGCCGTAGAATCCGAGTCTTCCTACACGCTCGTAGTGTCCCAACTGAGACAGTGACCACCCACTCAAGGTCGGCTGTGCAAGTCCTGTCGCACACGCAATGGCACTACCAACACCTGCTGCTGCACAGCACGCTCTAACCGACCCACCGAAGTGAGACTCCGCAACCGTTGGGTACGCCTCGTATTGTGTCAGGCAGTAATCGTTCTCTGCGCGGATTATCTTCTCCAGAATGTCCATGTTGAGTTTGTCGCCTTTTAGCGAAGCCATCTCGCCCCCTGCGTAATCCAGTCCTATCTCGCATCCCTTGTAGCAGAAGTCCTCCAGGATGTTGTCCGTGTATGTCGCACTCGCATACTGCGTGAATCCTACACCACCCGACATGTACGTTCCGAACCACAACTGGTCATAGACCATTGCGGCAACTGCGATGCTCTCTAATTCATTCCTTATCGGGTCGTTCGGGAACAATGCTGGTGACCTCACGCTGTCTGCGTTTATACCTAACGGCAAACCTGCGCACTCGTTCTGCGACCTTGCTCTCTTTACCGGCATGAAGTTCGACAGCTTGACCACCGCAGCGTGCTTCGCATAGTATGCGAATTCTCCGGTTGCCGACTCACCCGCACACATCTTGTATGCGTTTATCATCGACATTCCGACCTGCATGCCTACCCATCTGAACATCGTTCCACCGTCTGTCATCCTGCCCACGACGGTTGGCATCCACAGAATCTGCCAGATTTTCTTCCCGATTGCCTCTTTCAACTGGTCTGCCTGCTCATTGGGACGCTCCCAGCCTGCTGCGAACTCCTTGTTTATGTCTAATACGAATCTGTTGTCCAGCGCATCTGCAAGGTCGTCATCACCGGTGAATACCTTACAATAGCTGTCATTCACGAGCATCGGCTTCGTCTCCACCATGTGCTCCTGAATGACCGCACCACCAGGTAATGCGTGGTTCAGCACTTCCAGATAGTGGCTTATCGTATCCGGCGTAACCTCCTTACCCAATCTCGCTTCTAACAGACCGTGCGCGTCGTCCAGTCCCAGGACAATCCCTCGCCTCATGTCGTCCCAGCACTGCTGCATCGCGGCATTGTTTATCCAGTGCAGGTCGTCCGCATTCACCATGACGTCCGTGTGGTTCATCATGTAAGGCATCAGGTATCTCTGCCCCTGCGGCATCCCTACGTCCGGATTGTATCCCGGAGTTCTCACGCTTCGCGCCTCCACCATCTTCTTCGCTTCGTCTATGAACTCTCTCTTCCTCATTCCTCCTTTCTGCGCTATTCCGCCATACACGTAGAACTTCGTCTTTGTCCCTTCTGGTCGCTCCGCAAACTTATCCGACATCGCTTTCAGGAAACTATGCGATATATCTCCATAAGGCATTTTATTCCACACCTCCTCTCGGTACAAATAACTTAAATTTGCCTACACCTACATCCTTCTTTCCGCCTTTTATGTCCGACATCTTCGCCCAGGGTTGAAATCCACCAACCGTTCTCTTCCAGTGTATCTGAGCACATACGTCCATTGACTCCGGGTCGTCTTCTTCCTCCCAGAGCCCGCCTGCTGCATTCCTGTACATCGCCGTTCTCTTCAGCAGCTCCTCATCCGGCAGCGGCTTTCCTAATACTACCTCTTTGTCCATCGCACCGCCAATCATGTCCTTCACGTAAGTTACTTCACCCGTGCTCGGATCCTGTGACCATCTCCGCAGTGCATCGAACATCATCCCGTTCTCGTCCAGCCGGACCGCGTGCCCGTGCACCGTCCTTCCTCTCAATCCTGTCCTCGCGGTGTCGTAGAGTTCGGAATCAATCTGCTCTTTTGATATCTTCTCGACGTCCCGCTCTCTCGCTTCTATAATTGTCCTTCCTGATAACACACCGACATCTATTCCTTTGTATCTGTTATACCCGGACCATGCACGCTGACGGGGCGTTATCGGTGCGAACTGCATCGAATCGGTGTACTGCACGTATCGAATCCTGTCGCCTGCTTTTGCTCCTTCCGTAGGCTCCACCATCTCACGAACCGCGCATTCCGGCTCCTCCATCTCTTCCAATGGCGGGTGAATGCTCTTGTACTCTTCTCCAGGTGCGCGGTGTGCAAGCAGCCGCACCACGTCTTCTTCTGCTATGTCCCTCATCTTTTCTAACTTGTAGTTCGGGTCCATATATTTCCTGCGGTTATCCGCTACATGACTCTTTCCAGCCGTATATTGTGGCATTTTTTTTTCCTCCTACATTATCTCCTTTGCACCGTCGGCAACTGCTTTCATTGGCTCTGCAAACTCCGGTATCGCTCCCAGCACTTCTCCATACAACGCTGACGTCCTCGATGGTGTGAAATACATCGTGTCTGCATCTATGCACATCGCAGCACAGAAGCATGGTATAAACTGCCCCTTCGCATGCCTCGTAACGATGTGGTTCCCGTAGAACACGCCTGGTCCGCCGCCTCCATAAATCGAGTGCGAGAAGAACGAACTCGATACTGACGTCCCCTGACACATTCCATTGTCCGGTCCCGGCAGCCCTGTCTCTTGCTCCGTTAATTCACAGGCGTACATGATGTTCGACGGTACTGGCTGCCCTGCACGCATTGATGCAGTATTCACGCATACCGCTGCAAGCATTCCCGCACATGTGTATGCGTTCCACAACTGCATGTCGTCTGCGTCATAAACCACGAACCCGGAAGGCATCTTCTTCAGCGGCTTTATCACTCCGTCTGCCTTTGCTCTCTCCACCATGCTGTACACCACATCGGCAAGTGTCCCGGTCTTTCCGTTCTCCTTTATCAGGTCGTGCAGTAGGTTGTTCGCGTTCAGTCCCTCGTATGCCAGGTCTAACAGATGCCCGCGCTCATGCGGTCCCATGCAGTTACCCATCTCATACTGCGCTGCTTCCTCCAGTATCATTGTCAACGCCGCGCCTTGCAGCGCTCTCTTCCGAACCGTCGCTGCTAAGTGGTTCACCGGTATGTTCCTCAGCGTAAATCCCGGTCCCTCGTTCTTCATCGGTATGTCCACCAGCATCTTCACCGCTCCATCTGCCGTGTCAGGGTCCTGTGGATACATTCCCCATACTGCCGCATGCACGATTGGCGCATCCCACATACTCACGTTGCAGACGTCAATTATCGCATGCGTCAGCGCACCCATTGCCGCGGTAAGACCAACCGAGTAATCGCTCAGAATCCTCGCGGTCGGCACCTGCGTCAGCATCCGCTTTCCGCCTGCTATCAACTCGACCTTCGTGTCGTCATCCGGTTCAACGCGCAGCATGTCCTCTACTTGTTTCGCTATCTCGTTCACATTGCCCATTACATCGATGCCCCTGCCTACGCCGCGGATTATCATCCCTTTGCCCCCTATTTCCCCTGTCTTCAACTTCTTGTCCAGTTTCGCTAAGTCAGTTGCCCCTGTTCGAATGGTCAGGCTGACTATCCTCTTTATCGCTGGGTTTCTTATCGGACTGATTGCCTCTAACGGTACATCTTTCGCAAGCACATTCCCTCTGTCGTCGTATAAATCTATTTCATCTGCCATATCTTCTTTTTCCTCCTTTTTTTTATTACCCTTTTTGGGTGAACATATTTATGTCACATTCGACTTAAAAGCTTTTCGGTTTCTCTCACGTGTCCAAAAATGAGAAGCAACTCTGAGGGGGCTTATTTCACATTAATTTAATATTTGTTCATACAAATTGTGATGACCATATAATAAATCACAAGTTCCAAGCACCAAATTCCAAATAATACCAAATATCAAAATCCCAATGTTCAAAACAAACCTTTCTTTTGGAATTTTGGATTTGGATTAAGCCCCTACTGGGCTTGCGGGGTCGTGGGGCAGAGCCCCACAGTTTAGGATTTGGTGCTTAGGATTTAGGATTTTTCACTCCTTATTGAGCATATACGCTATGCACTAAATTTTTCTTCTCACCTTCCACTAACATCAACTCGCCTCCTTTATTGAGTTCAATTCTTATGTCCGCGAAGCCAGTTTCTGAAAGCACTTCTTCTAAACGCTCCCGCGTGAAATACTTGGGTGCATGTGCATGACTTCTTGTTTGAGCGACACCACCTACCCAGTCAATAACCAATATCCTCCCGCGGGCTTTCAACACACGGTTTGATTCCCCTAATGCTTCCCGTGGATCAGCCATTTCATGTAATGCCTTTAGCGATACAACGAAATCGAAGGTGCTGTTCGCAAAAGTCATTTCCTCTGCGAATTGCACCTCAAACTCGATTTTACCGGAAGGCGAGTTCTTTTGTGCTTTTTCTATGCTCTCTCGTCCCGGGTCAATTCCTGTCACATTACATCCAGTTTTCTCACTTAAATATATACTCAATTTCCCAGTGCCGCATCCAATATCCAATACTCTTATCTTTACCTTTTCTTTCCCGTTTTTAATCCGCTCACAGAGTTTTTCCACCAACTCGACTTCGTTCTCTAATAAGCCCATAGTTCCTTTATTAACCACAAGATTACACAGATTTTCACGAGAAAATAATTGAAGATACAAAATACAAGACGCATCCCTAAACTTGTATCTTGCATCATGAATCATGGCTTCATTTTCTTGTGTTAATCTCGTGAAATCTCGTGGTTTTTTACTTCAGCTCTACAAATACTATTTCTTTACATTTCCTCACTTCCTCTTTATGATAGGTCGAATCGCACCGCATGCGTCACATTTCAGCGCCCATACACGTTCCATCTTTACAAAATGTGTATCTGGCTTCTTACACTCCCAACATAGCACGTATTCATTCATGTATCTCTGAATTTGATGCTCTACCTCATCTTTCGAAAATCGTCCCTGAAAAATCGCCCTATACCCTTCCATCTTACCTGCTGTGCCCAACTCGTTCAGCAAAAATTTCATTACATGCTCCGGTTCGCGGTTCATGTAACTGCAGATAGCTTCAAAATTGTCGAAAATCGTGGCTTTTCCCTCTATAAACACTTTTAGCTCTGGTATAGTAAAACGTGAGTCGCTGGCCTTTGCACTCGGTACTTGCCTCAAAGCCCGGTCTAATAATTCTTCATATTTATATTGGTATTCTTCCATTTTTGGTTGTATATAAAGTATAACTTCCTTCTATTTAAGACACTGATTTACACGGACTTATTTAATTAAGTTTGACATTGTTGATTTTTTTCATCTGCGTTAATCTGTGTCAATAATTTATTTTCTTGTACGCCGAGGAAGGGATTTGAACCCTTGTGTCCCTACGTAGGGACACCGGCTCTCAAGGCCGGCGCTTTAGTCCGCTAAGCTACCTCGGCCACCAGACTCAGCTTTTTTCGATTCACGGCTTCTTCTTCCCCCATCCATATGACTTCCTCATTCTCTTTGATTTCCCAAACCCACATGCCACACAGTACTTCGCATGCAGGCTAAAAGCGCGACTGCCGCATCTTCTGCATTTTATGTGCGACCTCTTCTGTCTTTTGCCCATTGAGGGTGTGCCTTTTACCATGTCCCTTTTTCTCCTGATTCTTTACCCTTGCCCTCTCCCCTGCCTTTACTTTTACCTTTACCCTCGCCTTCACCTTTTTCCGTTTCCTTTTGTACGGTTGGCGAAACGTACACCACATTATCGCCTCTCACCAGAATTTCCCCCATAAGGTTCTTGACTGAGGTATCCTTGTTCAACTCCTCTGCATCACTTAACACCAAGTTCATGTGCAGATCGTACCCGTCTAATACGCCTCTGAATTCCCTGCCTCCTCTTATCTTCACTATAACCGGGGACTTTAACGATTTGTTTAATACGTCCAACGGCTTAAACTTATCCACCATGTCCATCACTCTCCTTTTCTTTCAGTTTACTGTGCTACCTGCTTATACTTGCACTTGTATCTTATGTAAATATGCTTTGGAAATGATATTATAGCCTATAAAATATCTTTATTTTTCTTCTTATTATAAAATTATTTATCTTCATCAAGACAATTTCAAGGAGAACACGAAAAAATGGCTAAATCCTTTTATGGATTTATAAGCGATGCATGGAAGAGACCAGAGGATTCCTACGTAGGAGAACTCAGGCAGAAAAGATTAGTGGAGTGGAGGAGAGAGCCAGCGGTTGTAAGGGTAGGGAGACCGACGAGGTTGGACCGCGCACGCTCTTTAGGGTATAAAGCGAAACATGGCATCATCGTGGTGAGAGCGAAAGTAAGGAGAGGAGGGAGACGGAAGTCCAGACCGAAGCACGGAAGAAGACCAAAAAGAATGGGCGTCCACAAAATAACTCCGGGAAAGAGCTTGCAGCGAATAGCTGAGGAACGAGCTGCGAGGAAATATCCAAACATGGAAGTTCTTAATTCTTATTGGGTAGCAGAGGATGGGAAAAGGAAATGGTATGAAATAATCTTTGTCGAGCCTGCAAATCCTGCGATTAAGTCCGATAAGAACCTCAACTGGGTTTGCAGCCGAAAGCAAAAGGGAAGGGTTTTCAGAGGGAAGACTTCAGCGGGTAAAAAAGGGAGAGGATTGGTTTGAATCGAAATGAATAGGTCAGGTGTGGTGGATTTGCCACTTCATGGTGGAACAGCACCTTACTGGCTGGTAAAAAGGATGAAGGGCTTAGCTCATGCCATGTTTGAGGCGATAATAGATGAATATGGTGTGGATGGCGCGATAGAGAAATTGGCAGACCCCCTCTGGTTTCAATCGCTATCCTGTGCATTAGCTTATGATTGGCACAGCAGCGGGACTACAACAGTTGTGTGTGGCGTTTTAAAATCGGTTATAGACCCTGAGGAGTTTGGTATTGGTATTGCAGGCGGGAAGGGAAAAGCTTCAAGGAATACTTTGTCTGATATAGATACGATAGGCGAGAAGTTAAGGCTTAGTGACGGAAAGATAGAGGAGCTAAAATACGCAAGCAAAATATCTGCAAAAGTGGATAATGCATGCATCCAGGATGGCTACCAGCTTTATCATCATTCGATGGTCATCTCAGAGAAGGGTGAGTGGACGGTGATTCAGCAGGGAATGAATCCCCGCAACAGGTATGCAAGGAGGTATCATTGGCTCTCTTCTTCAGTAAAGAGATATGAGGAGGAGCCGCATCAGGGAATTGTTGGCACCCTGCATGAGAATGTGTTGGACATGACCGCAAAAGAGAGCAGAGGTTGCAAGGGAACGTCTGTTGACCTTGCTAAGACCGAGCCAAGAGGATTAGAGCGCCTTTATAAAGCGCTTGGCGGGGGTAAAAAAGTAATAAGGGAAGGGCAAAGAACACTTTTCGATTTCGATAACGTTTCGAATTCAAAGGGTACAGTCAGAGTTGAGGACGAGAGGTCACGGGAATTAATATACAGGTTGCCGAAGCGGGTGAACTGGGATGCACTTCGTGTTGCATACGACAAGCAACCGGAGAATTATGAGCAGTTTTTGTGCATAAGAGGCGTGGGACCTGCAACGGTGCGCGCTTTAGCACTTATCTCTGAGTTGATTTACGGGGAGCCCCCAAGTTGGAGGGACCCTGTTAAGTTCTCTTTTGCGTTCGGCGGAAAAGATGGTGTGCCATATCCTGTGGATAAACGCACAATGGACGAGACAACTGAGATATTAAGCAATGTGGTGAAGGAAGCGAAAGCGATGATGAAAAAAGTTTACTTAAAGCCTATGCAAATTTAGCACTTCATTTTTCATTTAAATTTTAAGTTGTTTTAAAAAATACTAATTAGTAATCTAAAAAATAATGTGTAGTTAAGATGTAGGGGTCGTGGCCTAGTCCGGAAGGGCAGCGGGCTCCAGACTCGCCGATCGTGCGTTCAAATCGCACCGACCCCATTTAATTTCTTTTATTAGCAAAAATATTATTTGGAATTTGGTGCTTGGAGCTTGTGATTTAAAAGATGGAGGGCAAAACTTTACGGTTTACTTATTCCCTTACGTGCTTCATTATGTGCGCTATCTCTGGCATGATTATCTCTTTTAGTGCCAATCTAACTGCATCTGGCGAGCCGGGGAGGCAAAAAATTGTTTTCTCTCCGATTACACCAGCAATTGCACGGCTTAATACTGCCGCGGTGCCTACCTCCTCATAACTTTTCAGCCTGAAGATTTCGCCAAATCCTGACATCTCTTTTTTCAAGAGCTTTGATACAACTTCTATCGTAATGTCGCTTTTTGTCAACCCCGTTCCGCCGGAGGTGAGGATGAAATCAGCATCGGTGTTTAAAGCTTTTGATATACCTTCGTATATTTTATCCTCTTTGTCAGGTAATACGTCGTAATAAACAACTTCATGCCCGTTCTTCGTCACGAGCTCTTTCGCTATTTCACCTGATAGGTCGCTGATGTCTTTTTCTCCTTTCTCTTTCTTCCAGTATTTAGAGGTGCTTATTGTGAGTATGGCGCATTTGAAATGTTTCTTCGCTCCTTTCTTATGTTTTGCGGGGGTTGACATTTTATCGGTAAAGCGTTATTAAAATATTTTTTTGATTATAATCGGATCTACCGCCACTGGTTTTGTATTTGAATGCATGAAATATGGTAGACTTGGATCTAACCATTTCTTTTTGATTATCCACTCATTGTTTTCATCATCCATTGCCTCAAAATATTCCACTCCGAATTCGTTAGTAAGCTCACGTGTAATTCTGACGATTTTTGGATAGATTTCTTCTTTTTTAATGAACTCAGATAGTTCCATAAGTTTATCTAAAACTGGTAGACACTCTTTTTTATCCCCCTTTTCATGGCGCTGTAAAATAGACAAAGTTGCTGATATTTCATCTAATATGCTCATATTTTCTTTTGAGAGAACGTAATCCCTGGCAAAACTATCATGTAATCTCTCCTTTAAAGCTGCATCCTTTCGGACCTTAGTGTTTAACGTCCTTATTAACTCAATGAAGTGTCCAAGCCCAAGTTTCTCGAAAGGCTTATAATCTCGAAGTCCAATCTCCTTTCTGATTATTTTGTTTATATCCTCTTCATGCCAGAGAAAACGAATGTAAAAATAGGCTATATCTCGAAGCACATTCTGGGTTTCTCTATAAACATCCGTCATTATTCCAGAAAGTGATTCGTCTTTATCTATCCTAATCCTGCACTCTTTTAAAAAGTTTTGGTAATCTTTAAGACCAGTAATAATCGGAGGCACGCTGAAACCGAGCCTTAGAAGGATAAGTCTAATTATCTCTTCTTTGTTTTTAACTCTCGATGCAGCCGGTATTCCCAATTTTTTTGCAATCGCTCGAAGCTTTGGAAGCGCAAAACATTTATCACTTATTTCTTCAGGATTCTCTCTTATACAATATTCAAGTATTCTCAAATCGTAGTTTCCATGATACTTTTCAAGATCTGGCTCAATATCCTCCTGCTTAAACTCCTTTTTGATGAGCTCAGCCAACTCTTCTGTCGCTCTCCTCTTCCAAGAAGGAACCTGTTTTATTAGACCATAAGGGGTTATCACCCAATCAGAAAACGAATAAGGGTATCTTTCATATAGTCCACGCACTTTTGGAGATTTTATCAGCTCATCAGCTATAAGGCGATTAACGATATGGATAAGATCGTCGTCCTCAAGATGAGTATGGATCAATTGGATGCTCATCGCATAACGGATGTCATCATCTTTTTCTGATTTGATTTGCTCTAAATATTTTAGAGTTCTATTCCCGTATATATCTAAAAAATCTTTTTTCTCTTGTTGAAGCTTAAATTTATCAGGTTCTTTGATTATCTGCTCTATAACATATAGGAAATTGGATATTATTATACTTGTTGATTCTTCATCAAATTTATCATCTAATATGTTAAATACCTGTGAATACTTTTCCAAAAAATCCTTTTCTCTTTTTTCAATAGATCTTATCCAGCCAAGAGGTCCAATCACGATATTTTCATAGTGGACGATAGGAGGAAGAATACCCTCTTTGTAAAGGTCTATCCAAGCGTTAATAAATTCGTTTTCATCAGCACTGAATGCCAATCTATATGCAGGCTCTTTCTTCTCAACTTTGCGTTTTATTTTTATCCTTTCACCTGTTAGTCTTTCATAAAGCGGCGAGAACTGATGCAGCCATGTTGTCTCGACTAAGGCTTTATAGAATGCATCAGCCAAACAGGATCGCATTTCTGCTTCTTCAATGTCTTTAATACCCAAAATCGAAAAGAGTTTCTTTTTTCCTATCTTTTTCTCTATTTCGGAAAATAAGGCATCATACGATTTCTTTTCTGAAAATTTAATCTCTGTTTTTTCTTTAATGAAAGCAATAAAATTCGCTTTAGGATTAGGACTAAACCTTTTTCCAATATAATCTTTCAATATTTCACTCGCATCGTACATCATATTATTATATTTTTATTGTTAATCACTTTTAAAACAGGTGCTTCAGCAATGGTAAACATAACAGGGAAAGTGCTCCGGATTCTACCCTTTAGAGAACTGAAAGTCGCCAATGAAAACAAAAAAGTCATTGACCTCATAATAGCCGATGAATTTGACTACAAGAGGGTATCCTTTTGGGATGAAAAAGCAGAACTTGTTATTCGCGGCGAGATAAAAGCTGGCGATGTGCTGAGAATAGAAAACGCACGTGTTCCCGAAGAAAGTAAGAAGAGTGGTGAGAAAAGAGCAAATGCCGGGAAATACACGAGGATAACTAAAATTTCTTCAAATATCGCTGCGTTAAGGCATGCAAACTTCTTGAATCTTACCGTATTGGCAGTTGCAAGACCTGAGAAAGAGCAGGTCTGCATCGCGGGCATAGGCGAAAACGGTGAATGGATAAGACCGCAAGGCGTTTATGAGAACGATATTGTTACCGCAGGTATGCCAAATTTCAAAAACCTTTGCATCTCCAAAATATACGTTGATGCGTGGAGAGGTAGGCGTCCAAGAAAAGAGGATAGATTTTTTATTTACAGCGAAGGCGTGAAAAGGGAATTGAATGAAGAAGAGAAAAGAGAATTTTTGGAAAGGAATGTTGACGCACCAGTGGACTCAGTGTTTAAAAGCGGCAGGAGTTTAGGATTGATAAAGCCACGTATTTTGCAGGTGTATGAAGAGAAAGCGACAAAGAAAAAGGAAGGGAAGAGCCATGAGCAATATATCCGTTTTAACTTCAAGGATTCCTCAGGCAGGATATACCGTAGATGGTCATGCAGATGCAGTGCCTTCTACAAAACATGGAACGATTTAAAAAGTAAGCACCGCTGGACTTATGGGCTGAGAATGCTCAAGTATTTGAGGAAGAACGATACTTATCTCGCTATCGGTCTTACATATACCGATTATGGCGGTGATAGGCTGGAATACGGGGCGTATCCACTGATTGTTGGAGTGCATGTTGTTCCTACACGAGCTTAGCAACAAGTTCTCTTCTTCTTACACCTATGCTACTCGCTATCGGCTCACATTTCGCCCTTAAAATATATATCAACCTGCCTTTCAACCCCAACTCAGGCGTGGCTTCAAACTCCGATATCGCCTCGTAGTTCCCCATCCCCTTTGCTATAACCAAATATTTAGCATCGCTGAACACGCTCAAGAACTCCTCTTCCGCCTCTTCTAATGACACACCTATGCATGAACCGCTTGGAGTTACCTTTACCCTATCCCCAAAACCGAAATTTGGACTCACATTTGCAATCGCTTCCTTCAGGTCTTCTGTTGTCGCATCGTTTATAACAGGGGCGCTTTTCGGTGACACGACTACCTCTTTACCCATTTCTATCAACTCCCGTATCACAAACGCATCAAAAAATATCTCCCCTGCATTGTCTGTTAAATACAAAATCTCGTCTCGTTCCTTTATTGCCGATATTATCAAATCCATGTCCCAATTAAGTTTCTCGTTTAACGTATGCACGAAGTCCCCTTTAAAAACATCGTCGTCGTATGAATACCCCTTTACACCATATTCCATCGAATTCGCTGCTGCGGCTATTCGTATCAATGCTTCTATTTTACTCTTGCTACTTACCGCATCGTAAAATTTATACACCTCGGGGAGCAATCCCTTCGCAACTTCGTTGCTTCTCTTTTTCACTTTCCCATGAGGGTCTTTCGCTCCACTTCGCCTTTTTATTATCCTCTCCCTTTCAGTGCCAAAAAAAGCGGGTGACTTCCCTTCCTCGCCGAGATGCTCCAGGAGAAAAGCAATAAATTCCTTCAATACACGAATTTTTTCTCTATCATCGTTGAAAACCATATCGCACTCATATTTCGTCCTTTCCACCAAACAAGCGATACAATCGGATTTCGGTTTCATCTGCGTTATTTTTATATGGGAAAAGATAGAAAACAAATAAAATATAATAAATAATATAACTTCTAAGATTAGAAGGAAAAATAGGAGAAGAAGAGAAATGGTAGAGAAAGAGCACATGAATCTGGCAATGATTGGTCATATAGACCATGGTAAGTCAACGCTGTTGGGAAGATTGCTGACGGAGACAAAGGTGATAGACCCGCATTTGATAGATGAGTACAGGAAAAAGGCGGAGGCGATAGGAAAAGCGACTTTCGAGTTTGCTTGGGTGATGGATACGTTGAAGGATGAAAGAGAGAGGGGCATTACAATTGATGTTGCTCACCAGAGGTTTGATACTGATAAGTATTATTATACGATTGTGGATTGCCCCGGTCACAGGGATTTCGTGAAAAACATGATTACCGGAACATCACAGGCGGATGCGGCGGTGCTGGTGGTGGATGCTAAGGATGGGATAATGGCACAGACAAAGGAGCATGTATTCTTAGCCAGAACCTTGGGCGTAACTCAGCTAATTATCGCAATAAACAAGATGGACAGGGTGAATTATGACCAGAAGCGATACGAAGAGTTAAAGAAGGATCTTTTAGACCTTCTGAAGACCGTGGGATACAAGGAAGCGAACGTGGTGTTTATTCCTGTTTCTGCACTTGAGGGAGAGAATATAACGAAGCGTAGTGATAAACAGAAATGGTTCGACGGACCCACCTTTTTAGAAACGCTGGACCTCATGAAAGTGCCGGAGAAGCCTGTTCAGCTTCCGCTCAGGATACCGGTGCAGGATGTGTACACAATAACAGGCGTTGGCACCGTTCCCGTAGGAAGAGTGGAAACAGGAAAACTAAAAAAAGGTGATAAGGTCATCTTTAATCCACCTGCTATGGTCGGTGAGGTGAAAACAATAGAGATGCACCACGAAGAGATTCCTGAAGCAATTCCCGGCGACAACATCGGCTGGAATGTTCGAGGGATAAGCAGGACAGAGATAAGGAGAGGAGATGTTTGCGGTCATGTAGATAATCCACCAACGGTTGCAGATGAGTTTACTGCACAGATAGTTGTCCTTCAGCATCCCAGTGCAATTACTGCGGGTTATACACCGGTTTTCCATTGCCACACTGCTCAGGTTGCATCTACGATAACAGAGATTTCAAAGAAGTTGGACCCGAAGACTGGAGCGACAGTAGAAGAAAAACCAGACTACATAAAAGCAGGTGATGCCGCTATCATAAAGGTGAAGCCGACAAGACCTTTGGTTATCGAGCGTGTAAAGGAAATACCACAGTTGGGAAGGTTTGCAATCCGCGACATGGGGCAAACCGTTGCTGCGGGTATGGTAATGGACGTAAAGCAGAAGTAAGCCAAGGCAAATAAAGCGAAGCAAGATAGAATAGACTGAAGATACAAACAAAAAGGAAGAGGGAATGAACCAGAAAGCGCGAATAAAGCTATCGAGCACAAATCATGAACTGTTGGATGGTATATGCCAGCAGGTGAAGAAGATTGCAGAGACCACGGGTGTTAGAATGTCAGGACCCATCCCTCTTCCTACAAAGAAGCTTGTCGTGCCTTGCAGGAAGAGTCCTGATGGTGAAGGTTCTCCTACATGGGACCATTGGGAAATGCGCATTCACAAGCGGTTGATAGACCTGGAAGCGGATGAAAGGGCACTGCGACAACTTATGCGCATACCTATACCCAAGGATGTTCATATAGAAATTGTATTGAAAGGATAGGAAAAAATAGAAAAATATAAATATCAGAATTTTGATAATTAAAATAAGTCATAACATAAAAGGGGTGATAAAATGAGTGTAGTACCTGATGAATTGATAAAGGGAAAGGATGAGGAGATAGTAGCATTGATAAAGGAGATAGACGATTTAGTAAACGAGCTTAAAAGTGCATCGGAAGAGGCGCAGA
>JAGLZV010000034.1 GCA_023131215.1 Candidatus Methanophagales archaeon
CCGCGACCTACGAAACTCTGGTAGTTCAGTTCAAAAAGAAGGGGAAAAAAGAAAAAATTTATTTTTTCTTTTCTATTTTAACAACTTCTCTGGCATCGTGGTCGTTTGTATGTCTAATCCACATTCCGTTTGGCTGAGCCCCATTGCCAGACCGAGAAACTGCGTGATGAACAGGATGGGGAAATTGAAGTTCGTACCGAAAGCCTTGTTCATCTCTGCTTGCCCTCGGTCAAGCTGCAAATGGCAGAACGCACATGGATGAACCATGCAATCACATCCCACCATCGTTGCATTTACTAATTTCTGACGTGTCCATTCCAGAGATTGCACAGAATCAGCGGTTCGATTTCCGCCGCCAGCACCGCAGCACATCAATTTATCTTTGTAATCCACCTCTTTCGCTCCTGTTACCTTCACGAGGTCCTCTAAGATATAAGGTGTTTCGGAAGAGCCGTGTCCTCTTACTTCTCGTGGCTTGAGGAAGTGGCAGCCGTAATGTACCGCTACATTCACGTCGTTCATCGGTTTTGTTATTCTCTCCTTTAGCTTATCCAAGCCAATAACATCATGCAGAATCACGATTGAATGGTTCACCTTTGTAGTTCCTTTGTATTCCCTACCAATCTCACTCAATATCTTGTTGGTCTTCTCTTTTAATTTTGGATGCTTTTTCAGCAAATGGTCTGCTTCCTGTAGTGTTGCGTAACAACCATTACACGTCACGAATATCTCAAGCCCCATCTCCTCTGCAATAGCGAGATTTCGAGCTGCAACCGGCAGCCACGTATGCATGTCAAAAGAGCCAAAGACACCTGGCGCAGGACAGCAGGAAGCACCTACCATCTCCTTCGACTCTATCCCAAAATCCTTAAATATACGTTTTGTCGCCGCTTCTATCCCCGGATACCTGTTTGGCGTGATACAGCCGAGGAAATAAGCATACTCCTTCCCCCCGTCTTCTTCGCTCATTTCTTCCCTCCTTTGTCCATTCCTCTTAAATTCATCGTGTCCCAATCAAAATCAATCATCGCATCGTAGTTCGTTGCTCTGAATAGCATTTGCACCTGCTCCAGTTGCTCTTTGTTTTGAGGATGCTGCGCAGTCGGAGGCTGCGACTCGAGACCCACCGCTTCACGCAACTCCATCTGGGCTGGTCCTATCGGCACTGCATGACTCGTTTTTATCACATAAACGCCAATCATCCGGTGTGGAACAGACATGTGTCCCTCCTTCGCTGCTAAGTTCCTTAGCGTCCTTATTATATCCGTTGTTTTCACCCCTTTTGGACATCGCTCATAACAGGTAAAACATGTTGAGCAGAACCACAATTCAGGGGCGTTAAAAATCTCCTCACGCAAATCCACCAGAGCCATCTGCATCAACTTTCTCGTCCTTAACGCCGTGTTCCTCCCCGAAGGGCAACCTCCTGTACACTTACCGCATTGCACGCATTCCCTGAGCGTTTCTAGGTGCTCCCTGCCAAAAACCTCTCCTCCATAATCAACCATGTCCTCATATAACGTTCCCATTATTATACCTCCTTATTCACTATTGCATATCTTTCTCTTTTTATATGACTTTAAAGTATCATTATAAATAATTTGCGTTTTTTTCATGCGCATTATAAAGAAGAGATAACCACAAGATTACACAACACTTTTTCTTTTTACAAAAGAAACCCTGTGCTAAAAGAAAAACGAATATGTTCTTTTGGTAAAGCTTTTCTTTCTAAGAAAAGGTTTCTCGTGAAATCTCGTGGTTTTTACAATTCCACAATCCTTGCTTCTTCCCTATCCAAATCAAGTATTGCGACTGTTTTTCTCCCCGTGAGGTATCCACAGCACTCCCCGGGATTTATCACTAATGTTTCCGCCTCTTTTTTATTCCCCTTCTTCTCTATCACCGCTTCATGTGTATGTCCATATATCACCACATCATAAGCACCCGACACAGCTAATGCATCCACTATCTTTGGTCTGTGCGTTACAATTATCCTCTTCGCATCGAGTTCAAAATCATAAGGGTCTTCATATATCTCCCCAACTCCTTTCTCCCTGTATTTCTCTTTTAAAAGCAGCTTATCGCCATCGTTATTCCCAAATATCCCTACCAGCGGAGCGTTTAGCGTTCTAAACGGCTTCTCGGTAAATGGCGCTACGAAATCGCCGGCGTGAATTAAGATTTCGATTCCTTCGTGGTTAAAAATCCCTACCGCTTTGTTTATTGCGGGAAGATTATCATGCGTATCTGCTATTATTCCTGCTTTCATTTTATCCCTCACCTCTATTCCCCCTTCGCTTTATCTTTTTATGACCTTGGAATATATAAAATAAATAGATGGCATATTCACCCGTAAGACGAAAATACAGCTTCGTTGGCATAGATCCCGGCACTACGATAGGAGTAGCCATAATTGACCTCGAAGGAAAACCAATAGAAGTATTCAGCTCAAAAAATTATTCGTGCTCCGATGTGATAGAAAGGATAATATCGCATGGAAACCCATTGATAGTCGCTTCTGATGTTACTCCAACGCCTTCGACGGTAAAAAGGATAAGCCGTATTTTCTCTTCACCAGTTCACGAATTAGACGAATCTCTGTCAACGGAAGAGAAAGTAGCGCTGACGAAAGGCGAGGGCTACGAATATAAAAACGTGCATGAGAGAGATGCATTAGCCGCTTGCGTTAATGCATTCCGGCGGTATAAGAAAAAATTCTCACAGGTGCAGAAGAAGACGCCGGCGGGTGTAGACGTGGAAGAAGTGAAAGCGCTGGTAGTTAAAGGCGTGTCCATAAGTGCGGCGATAAACAGATTAATCCGTGCTAAAGAGGAGAAAAAGAAGGATACGAGAGAGGAGAAGCAGGAACAGGAAGAGAGAAAGGGCGGTGAAGAAGACGAAAGCGAAAATATCC
Source organism: Candidatus Methanophagales archaeon (assembly GCA_023131215.1). Taxonomy (GTDB): domain Archaea; phylum Halobacteriota; class Syntropharchaeia; order Alkanophagales; family Methanospirareceae; genus JAGXOS01. The sequence continues at coordinate 2,915 of JAGLZV010000034.1, forward strand.
TCAGATTACGCAGAATTATGAAAGGTAAAGACGAGAAAATAGAAATGATGAAGGAGCTCACGGCAGCTCTGAAGGCGAAGGTGAAGGAAAAAGAATTTGAAATAAAAAAATTACATGCCAAGCTCGATTCTATGCGGTCAGCGAGAAGGCGGGAGATAGAAGAAACGGAGGAGATAAGTCGAAGAGAAAAGGAGATAGAAAGGCTGAGAGAGGAAGTAAAAGCGAGGGATGAGGAGAATGCAGAATTAAGGACGATCATAGAAGAGTTAAAAGGAAAAAAAGAAGTGAAGGTGAAGGGAGGAAAAAGGGTAAAAGTGATACGGTCTTTCAGTCGGAACGCTATATTGGATACGGATAGGAAATACGGGTTGAAAAAAGGGGATATTGTATTCTTTGAGGACGGCAGTGGAGGAGGAGCAAGTACCGCGGAATTATTGGCGAATAAAGGCGTTGCTGTCGTGATATATGGTAAGGAGCTGTCGCATTTCGCGGCGGATAAGTTTTTTGAATTTGGTATTCCCGCTTTTTCTACTCCTGTTGAAATACCGTTGCTGTTAAAAGAAGAAAGTGAGGGCGAAGGCGATTTCGCTTTCGTGGATCAGCACTTGTTGAGTGAAAAGATAGCGGAGTGGAAGAAGGAAAGGGAAAAGGTGGAAGAGAAAATTATACTCATCTGAATCAAAACCTTACTTGGCTTTTTGTATTTGATTTTTATTTTAGTTATTTGTACGCTTTGAGTAATCTTATGTAATCAAAAAAGATATATTGTTCAAAATCTTTAAACCCGGTTTTGGCTAATATCTTTCTCCAATCCCTTTTAATAAAATCAAAGGCATAAGGGCACTCTATAAGTTTAAAGAGCATCTTTGCATAAAAAGGCATCTTTTTATAAGAAAACTCATTGTAATCCAACACAAAGAAAATCCCATCCTCCTTTAACACCCCAAAAACACTATTTATAACCTTTTCTCTAACCTCCTGGGGGAATCCGTGGAGCACAAAAGAAATAAAAACCTTATCAAACTTTTTTGTAAAGGGTAAAGGTTGATCAACCCTGGCTTTGATAATCTCAGCATTGGGAAACTTACGGCATCTTTTTTGAAACTGTGAAATCATGTCATCGCAAATATCAATCCCAACAAGTTCTCCTCCATCTCCCGAAAGATATTTCATCATTAAGCAGGCATTTCTGCCTGTGCCTGCTCCTAAATCAAGGATTTTATCCTGGGGGCTAATGCTCATCATCCCAATAGCCTTCTCAATAAAAGGGGTATATCTACCAAAGGTAGCCATGTTAAGTATTGCATCATAATGTGCTGCCATAAATCCGTTGACTTCAACTTTTGACTTTGGATAATAACCCGCTTCTTCTTTCATTATAATAAGGTTTTATATGTTCCAAAGTTTTATATGTTTTCATCAAAAAATAAAAAGAATATGAATAGCCAAGAAAGGTGAGAAAAATGAGCAAGGTAATAGAAGTTACGGACCAAAACTTTGAGGAGGAAGTGCTGAAATCAGACGTCCCCACGGAGGTGGATTTCTGGGCGCCCTGGTGTGGACCATGCACGATGGTATCGCCGATATATGACACGCTCTCGGAGGAATACGGGGATTTCAAGTTCTGCAAGCTTAACGTGGATGAAAATCCACAGATGGCAGCGAAATATCAGATCATGAGCATACCCATGCAGATGTTTTTCGCGGACGGTGGGAAGGTTGATGAAATCCTCGGCGCAGTCCCGGAACAAATGATTCGTGCAAAGGTGGATGAGGTTATGCAGAGGTTTCCAACCGATGAAAGAGGAGGGCTTAAAGTGATTCTGTCATCGTGGGTTGAGCACAATAAACAAGATAGTGAGAAATTCAGAAGATGGAATGGAAAAGCCGAGGACGTAAAGAATGACCCAGCCTATAATAGTATATTGCAGGCAGCAAAGGAGATGGAAGAGATAAATAAAAGATTATCTCAACTACTCGTTGAAATACAAGGGAAGTAAGCTGTAAGCTGTCACTAAACTCATTTAATCAATTATTTGCATTACTCCTGTTGGGCATATCTCTACACATCTCATGCATCGTGTGCATTTCTTATATTAAAACGTTCTCAACTCCCCTCTAATCGCCATCTCCGTTATCTCCGTGATGTTTGAGAGCCAATCATCTATTATTCGCCCCACCTTCTTTTCCATTACTCCAGGGTTTACATCGCTCTTCGAGACAATCTGAGCAGTTGCTACCTTGGGGTCGTCTATCCTTCTGCCTATCTCCGAAAGAATCTTTATATACACTTCTTGAATTCCATCTACGCTATCCACGACCTCGTTGGCTATTTTATTGGCAAGCAAATTGTATATTTTTCCGGTATGATTCACGGGATTTTTTCCGGGAGTTCCTTCCATGCTAATAGGTCGGTTTGGCGTGATAAGTCCGTTGCACCTGTTACCACGACCGGCACCTCCATCGTCCCCCATCTCCGCTGAGGTTCCAGTCACCGTGATATAAACCGAGTCGGGTGTGTCAGCCATATTTATCAAGGTAATTACTTCCCTGCTTGTATATTCTTCGGCTACACCACTCACAAATTCTTTCAATCGCTGCTTTGCGTCCTCGTAGTGCTCGTAGTCATCCACGTATTTCGAGACAAAAGCATCACCAATCGTTAAAGTTATCTTATCTTTTTCTCTAAGTGCCATCACCTTCATATCTTCACCTACCGCTTTCTCGCGGTTACGGTATTCCGCCATCACGCGATTTTCCGCATTAAGCGCTATGGATTCACTCTCCGAAAGCGGAGCATGTGCAACGCCAAAGGAGGTATCATTCGCCAGTGGTATCTCCTTATTCTTATCTCGAAAAACCGTTAAAAGGTCGTAAGAACCCGTTCCCACTTTGCTATCCACTACAACGTGGCTATCCACGTCCAAATTCCTTATGTTCCGCAAATAGTCCTTCGCCGCTTTCACCGCTATTGTATCAACGGCGATTTCTTCGCCTTCAAATTCTCGCGTTGCTCTTCCCCCTAACAATATGTATATTGGTGAAATAACCTCGCCACCACCATATTTTGGGTTTGACCTGCCGGCGACGAGTTGCACTTTATCCGTGTTATGATGCAATATCAGCCCGCACTTCTTTTTATACTCCTTGCACAACGCTATGCTAACAGCTTCTGCTATACCATCGCATAAGCTGTCCGGATGCCCCAGACCTTTTCTTTCCACCATTTCTATCTCTTGCTCCTCAACGGGTTCCCTGCTTACGAACTCAACCTTTATATTTCTTTCTACCGGATTACTTTCGCTCATTTTTACGCTCCCTCAAACTTTTTTTTCCAAAAAGAAGTTTTTAACAAAGGTTTCTTTTTTAAATTTAAAGGAAAATTTTAGCTTTGTCAGAAATTATCGCACTGTTACCAGTGGGGTCATCTATTATCAACGTCATGCCCGCTTCACCCGACTTTATTCGCTCTATTTGCTTCAAAATATGTTCTGCACGCTTTTTCTTTTTCCCCTTGACATCCCTACTCAGCATCTTCACCACTTCTTCCACGCGCTTCAACACACCTTCCACCGTAGAAATAAAACATTCTCCTCTTCTCGGCTCCACGCTTACACCCAACTCCGGTATCTCGATGCTTCCAAACGAAGACCTTACAACGGTCGCATTCAAATCCTCTGCAGAAGAAATCTCCATCTCGTATCTTCTCCTCTTCTCACCTGATAATATCATTACATCGGTATAGCGATACCCACAAGAGGGACAAACAGCAATAAACATCATGGCATCGCCAAAATGAGGTATTTCGTAAGGTAAAAAGTGCAATTCGCTTTCCGCTCCGCAAATTGGGCATTTCTCTTTCACATCCTTCCCCAACTCCGCATTGTACTGTCTCGCTACCCCCGCCAAACTACCTCATACTCATTTTTTTCCGTTCTATCTTAATTCCCGTCGGTGCCACTATCACCTGGTCATCACTAACGCCTGCAATGTCTCCTCCTACATCAAATGCTGCCATCTTCAAGTCTTTTATCACTTTCTCTATTAGAACTTTGTCCTGCTTCGCCAGTGATATATCCAGAATCAATATATTGCCTGCATATATCTCCTTTTTCAATTCGGGAATATCGTATAAACCTGTCAATTCCGCAGTCTTTATGTACATCTTCACTCCTTCCTCTTCCTTTAGTTCCGCCTCATACTCCTCTATGTCCAGGTCCAGATAATCCCCCTCATTCCCTAATCCTCCCTTCTTCACAAACAACTTTCCTAAACCTCCTTTTATCCCCATTTTTCCCTTCACCCCTTGAAATAATTATTATTCTCTCATTCTAATATTTAAAATAGAGCGTATCAATTAAAAGACTTTGCATAATATTGTATTAGGTGGGGCATGAAGTTCAGAGTTGCGAGAAAGATCGAGGACTGCAAGAACTGGGAAATTACTTATTCAGCAGTCGAAGAGCCTCTGTCACCAGCAGAAGCGGCGAGGATAATGAGCTACGAAAGAAGAAGATTTGGCGTGGATAGAATGGCTATATCTGGTGGTGAGTCCACACTGAACAGAAAATGGCTTTTGGAATACCTGAAGGAATTGAAGAGATTGAACAGGGATGAAAAAGCGAGATTGCACGTGGATACAAACGCAGTTGTGCTAAGATGTTTGTAGGCATAGGCATACCCTACAATGAGGCGCTGATATCGCTTGACGAGATATACAAAATAGGGGAAAGGATAGCGGGATGGTCTCCTGATGTTCAAGTATGCGCTTTGGATTACAGACCTATGTTCAGGAGAATGGACATAAAAAAACCTTCTTATGAAGATATGCTCGAAGTAAAGGGGGTTTTGGAAGATAGCGGTCTCAGGTGTGTGATTTGTCAAACAGAGTTCGGGAGGATAGGACCAGATAATGAAAAATGAAAATTGCAAAGTGCAAGTGTCAAATTCGACAGATGGCGATAATAAAAGGTTTAGAGTCAAAATTGCTCTTCTTCACTCATATTTCACATTTTGCATTTTTCAATTTTCTCTCTGCATTTTGCAATTCGTGGGCTCTGCCCACGTGCTGTAATATTACCACAGCCATATAATTATTGGTAGTAACAACAAGCCCATGCAATTACTCC
>JAGLZV010000035.1 GCA_023131215.1 Candidatus Methanophagales archaeon
ATAACGGAACATGGGACGAACATCCAGGTCAGGACTGGTGGTATGGGCTTGCTGAGGGAGGAGTAAAGCTCGCTCCCTTTAGTGATTTAGTTCCTGAGAATGTGAAGAAGATGGTTGAAGAGAAAAAGCAAATGATCATCAAGGGCGAGTTTGAAGTCTTTCCCGGGATGACCGACGATGAGCTGCGAGAGATTTATTATTTTGAACCAAACGTAGTGGGCGAGCTTCCTTAGCTCCACTGGCTGAGCAATATTCTGTGGGAAAATCCTCTTTCGTCTGTCAATAGTAAAAATCACAAAAATCGAAAATTGTATATACCCACACAACAAAAACTTGAACACATGTAGGAGATGATAAAAAATGGAAAACACATTTGATAGCACCTACATCATAAGAAAGGAAAAATACGATGAGTTTGTAGCGGATGCGGAGAAGCTGGGTATTGCAATCTATACCCTCCCTGCCTTTATCTGGCCAGAACTATACCGGACGCTAGACTTGGATAAAGACATCGCAATGCGGGTTGTCTGGAAGCCTGATACTACGGTTGCCCAGATAAAGGAATTTGATAAGACCTGGTTCTTGAAAAAATACTAAATAGTGGGTGTAGGTTATTACTAAAAAGAAGGAGGCGGCAGTTAAGAAAAAGGTCAAAATTGGTATCCGGGGTGATAGCGGTAGCTTTGTAGTGAATGGATTTAAGATTTATCGCTTGATATTCTCTTCCTCTAATTAACCACAGATTACACGGATTTTCACACAAAGAAACATTTTAGATGTGCTTGTGCAATCTCGTGGTTTTTACAAATAGAACTTGGGATTTTTTATGGAACTATACAAATAGGATAAACATGTCAATCCTGATAAAGAACGTGCTGTTGGAAGGAAAAGAAAGGAATATCTATATTGAGGGGAATTTGATAGAAGCGATTAGCGAAGACAAGAGCAGTAAAGAAGCAGAGTTTGTGATAGATGGGAAAGACAAAGCAGCAATTCCCGGCCTTTTCAACGCACATACGCATGCAGCAATGACTTTGCTTCGTGGATATGCAGATGACATGTTGCTTCAGGAATGGCTTGAGACGAAAATATGGCCAACGGAGGCGAGGATGACGGAGGATGATGTTTATTGGGGGACGAAACTCGCATGTTTGGAGATGATAAAATCAGGCACAATTTTCTTTAACGATATGTATTGGCACTTGAGAGGCAGTGCGAGGGCGGTTGCGGAAAGTGGGATAAGGGCGGCGCTATCCGCTGTTTTTATTGATGGATTTGACGAAGGGACAGCAAAAGAGCAGATAAGAAGGAACAGAGCCTTGTACGAGGAAAGTAAAAAGCAGGATGAAAGAATTATTTTTGCGCTTGGACCGCATGCAATCTACACAGTTTCGAAGGAAAGCCTATGCTGGGTGCGTGATTTTGCGAAGAAACATGACCTGCTGGTTCATATTCACTTATCGGAGACAAAGGAGGAGGTTGAGGACTGCATAAAAAGGTATGGATTGCGTCCCGTAGAATTTCTCGATGGCATTGAGTTTTTAGGTCCAAGAACGATTGCATGCCATTGTGTTCATCTGAGCATAAAAGAAAGGGAATTGTTGAAGAGGCATGATGTGAAAATAGTGCATAATCCTGTGTCGAATATGAAATTAGCAGCCGGAAGGATGCCCTACGAGGAGCTGAAAAAGGTGGGTTTATATCCAAATATCGCACTTGGAACGGACGGCTGCGCTTCTAATAACAACCTTGATATTTTTGAGGAGATGAAGATAGCCTCTTTGTTTCACAAGGCATTCACCAGCCCGACGAGCATGCCGGCTAATGAAAGTTTTGAGCTTGCAACACTCAACGCAGCTAAGATGTTCAGGTTGAATTCCGGCGTAATCGAGGAGGGGAAATTGGCTGATGTTGTGTTGTTGGACTTGAAGAAGGTGGAATTTGTGCCGAACCATAATTTAATCTCAAATATTGTCTATTCTGCGAATGGGAGTTGTGTTGATACTGTAATTTGTGATGGGAAGATTTTAATGGAGGGAAGGAAGGTAGAGGGTGAGGAGGAGATAAAGGATAAGGCGAAAGAGGTTGCCTATGAGCTCGTGAAGCATGGATAGTGAGGAATAAGATATAAAAAATCCTAAATCCTAAGCAACACTTTTTCTTTTTAGAAAAAAGAAAACCTGTGCTAAAAGAAAAAATATTGAGAAAATAATACCAATGTTTGCTTAAAAATTACATTTGAGATGAAACAATTCATCCTATATGCGAGGAAAACCGTAACAAGTCCTGATTTCTCTTTAGACGACCTGCCAGGTAGCGGTGGCAGAATGGACCTCGTTGCAAGATGTATTTGCAACGCTCTATGGATAAGTCATGATTTGAGAAGAGATTCTTGCATTCATGTAGTCGCCTGCGGTAGTCCCAACCCGCCGGTTGTTATCTCCTTTTACGGAGACAAGTTGAGAGATGTATCGCCGGATGAAAGAAACATAGCGGCGTGGATAAAGAAGGCATTGGCGATGAAGAGGAAGAATCCGGGGATAAGCATCCGCAAACTCAATTTTCAGCAGTTGGTCGAGGAGTTAGCATCGGAAGGAAACATCTTTTACATATTACATGAGAAAGGCACAGATATAGCACGTGTAAAGCTAAAAGTGGATCCCGTATTTATCCTCGGTGACCACATAGGACTCCCGAAGAAAGAAGAGAAGTTTGTCGAGCGATTTGAACACGAGAAAATATCCCTTGGCTCTACATCTTATCTCGCATCGCAATGCATCACCGTGCTGCATTATGAGCTGGATAATGCTCCGGTCGGGATTTGAACCCGAGTCATCGGCTCGAAAGGCCGAAATGATTGGCCGAGCTACACTACCGGAGCAAAACCGTTCTTTAAAAAAGAAAGCTTTACCAGCAACTTTTTACTTTCGGTAAAACCTTGACTAAAAACATTCTCTTAGTTTTTCTTTTAGCACAAACCTTTTCTTAAAAAGAAAAGCGTTACCAAAAGAATTACACTCTTTCTTAGCACAGGTTCTTTCTTTAGAAAGAAAGTGTTTTCTAAAAAGAAAAAGTGTAAAGAAAAGGTTTAACTCCCAAACAGCGAAGCAAGGCCTTCCATTCCTGTCTCTTCTGCTTTCTCCTCCTCTTCCTCTTTCTTCTTCTCCTTCTTTCCTGCCTTCTCTGCCTTCGGTGCTTCCGGAGCTGTTTCCGCTGTCGGTGCTGGTATCGGCGCTTGTGCTGGTGGTGCCACTGGGGTAGGAGCGTAAGCAGGCTGGGCTTGAGCCATCGCTTCATCTATGTTGACATCGCTAAGGGCAGATATCAGTGCTTTTATTCTTCCTTTATCCCCCTTTATACCCGCAGCCTTCATTATTGCTGTTATTCCTTCCTCTGTAACCTCTTTACCCGAGTTATGCAAGAGCAATGCAGCATATATGTATTCCATCTTCTCGTTTTCTCACCTCCTTCTTTTTATTCTTTACGTTCCATGCCATACTCTATTTTACTTATATTAAATAAATATAGATATTTGATTTGTTTAAAAGAAAAGTTTATTTTGAGCAGATACTTATCCCCTCTGCCCACAAATTTCCACAGCAAAATTCATCAACCCGCGCTTAAGCGCACTCAAACCAGAACTACGAAGGAAATAGCAGTGTTTATTCCGCAACTTGCATGCCTTTTTAACCAAAAGACAAGCGTTGTGGCTGTTTATGTCTATCGGGCAAAATATCACATCATTTTTTTCCACAATGCCTTCCATCGCCTTTTTCCCGCCTTCGCAGTGCCCACAGTGGTAACAGAAGAGACAGCCAAAAGATTCTGCCATTTCTTTGTAGCATGTCTCAAGCGACTCTACTCCTCCAACATAAGCCACTCTCACGTCTTTAAGCTGAGGTCCCATTTCCATTTCGTTGTGATTACCGTTACAACCGCAAGCAGAAACCGCGAACTTGTCCTCCATCTCTTTCTTCATCCCGGTTTTCACGTTGAAATTGAAATTGGATGCAGATGCAGATGCAGATGCAGATATCTTGATCAACTCTGCGTTTTCTTTATTCACCCTCTTTATCTCTTCTCTTAAAGCCCCCAGTTCATTTTTCATAGAATCAATTTGTTCAAACGCCGCTTCTCCACCCATTTCCTTTACCTTTCTCCTTAATCTTTCATTCAATCGCCTTTGCTCTTCCAATTCATGAACAAGCCTGACTTTGTCCTCTTTAATCGCTTCACGCTCTGAAATCAGTTCCTCTTTCTTCTGCTCCGACCTTTTATAATTACGGTGAAGCTTTTTATTTGATTCTAAAGCCGTTCTTAGCTTCCCCAGTATATCTTCCGCTTCACCTCCTGGCAATTTACGGGAAAGCTCATCATAAAACCGCAAAGCTTGATGCTCTTTTAGATGAACCGCAGTGAAAATCCTCGTCTCGATTTCTTTGCTTTTATTCTCAGCCACTCCATTATTTTGACCTCCATTCTCATTACGTGCCGCAAACCAGATAAGAGCAGAGATAGGGATGTCTTTAAAGGTGTTTTCTGTTCTTCCTTCTATAAACTCGCATATTTTTTGCACATCTAACCCCCGCAGCGCCACTTCTTTCTTATACGGTGCAAATTGCTTCTCTAATATCTTTTCCACTCGCTTAGCATGTTGATTTTGTGTCCGGCATATCTGCGCCAACTGCTGATGCATTTCAAACGCTGCTGAAAACTGGTTGTCATGGCTAAGTTTCAATTCCTTAAATAATCTCCTCAGCTCCCTTTCGTCAAAACTCAACCCCAGCAGTCTACAAATTGTAAAAGACTGAAATTCCCATATCCTTCTCTTTCCATTTCCGGTTCCGGTTCCAGTTCCCTTTCCCCTTCCTTTTCCCTCTGCCATCTTTTACTACCTCTACTTCCTCCTCCCTCGCTTGACTATGACGCCTGATAAAGCTGATAACCCTCAATAAACCACGAACCTAACTCACGTTTTATCTCCTCAACCCTTTCGTCCATGTTGCCTTCTCCCTCTTCAGGCGGGGATATATTCTGAAGCAGCCTCGTCAGCTCCTTCATCAGTCTTGTCAGCTCCATCTCGCCCTTAGCATTACTCTCCTTTTTAAAGATTTAGGTTGCCCTAACTATAGGTGAAATATGAATATTAGGCACATAAATAATGTCCCCTAAAAAGGTTCGATTTTGTCGGAAAAACCTAAATAAGTTCGG
>JAGLZV010000036.1 GCA_023131215.1 Candidatus Methanophagales archaeon
ACTGCGGGTAATCAGGTGCGGATTGTACAAAGTTCACCAGGTTCTTTACCTGCTCTATTGTTTTCGCTTCCAATTCATGCTCAATTATGCACGCGTCTTTATCCGCTATTTCCCCTGGCACTTTTATTATTTCCAGGAACGCTCTTATGGTGTCATGCCTGTCTTTTACAACACTTGCTATCTCTCTTCCCTCTGGTGTCAATGTCACGCCATCGTATTTTCGATATTCAACGAAATCCATGTCATTAAGCCTCTTCACCATCTCCACAACGCTTGAGGGCGTAACACCTAAAGCCAGTGCAATATCCTTTATCCTCGAATACCCCTTCTTTTCCGCGATGTTCAGAATTGCCTCGAGATAGTCCTCTGCTTTTCTACTTGGCATACTTAATATTATTAGGGTACCCTATATTTAAATACTTTAATAAAGTTTTATTTTGAGCTTCGCAATTTTTATTTTTAAATGGGAAAAACAATATTCTTCGACCTCGAAGGACCTTTATCCCCGCAAGATAATGCTTACGAGGTGATGAAACTCATAGGAAAAGAAGGCGCTTTTATTTTCGAGGTTATAAGCAAATATGATGATATTATATCAATTGAGGGTAGAGAATGCTACGAGCCTGGGGATACCCTTGCCTTAATCGTGCCTTTCTTTTTGTTGCATGACATAACCGAAGGTGACATAAAGAGGGTATCAGAGCGCGCAAAGATAGTGGAAGGTGCAGAATATCTATTTGAAAAGTTACAGGCTGAGAATTGGGACATCTACATCATATCTACCAGTTACGAGCAGCACGCTTACTGTATAGGCCATAAGCTGGGAATTGAACCCGAGAATATTATATGCACAAACCTTTCTTTAAAAAAGAAAGCTTTACCAAAGAAATATTTACATACAATAAAAAAGGCGGAAGAAGGGATAATTGAGCTTTATTCGCAGATTGACAATACGGAACTCATAGTGAATCGCTTAGATGATTTCTTTTTTCATCAACTTCCTTCTCTGGGCTATGATATTTTTACGACGAGGGTAATAGGAGGGGAAAGAAAAGCGGAGGCAATAAGGGAGATAGCAAAGGAAAAAAGAGCAGAGTTAAGAGATGTCATCGCTGTTGGCGACAGCATTACTGATTATAAAATGCTAAAAGAGGTTGCAACTCATGGTGGAATATCGGTTGTTTTCAATGGTAACGAATATGCAGTTCCTTATGCCAATGTAGGACTCGCATCTGTTGATATAAGGTTTCTTCATCCTTTATGCGATGCTTTTGTGCGAGGAGGGAAAGGAGAAGTAATGGAAGTGGTGACGGAATGGGAAGAGAACAGGGAGGGATTTGAAAAAAATCCTGCTGACATTCCTGATAACTGCATTACAGCGGATATAAAGGATTTTGTTATGAAACAAAAGGTATTGGGAAGGGGAAAGATGCCTTTTCCTTATTTCCATAATCTTGAGCACGCAAACGAAAGAAGAAAAGAAGAGATAATAAAAATACATAAGCGGGTAAGGATGCAGGTGAGAGAAGAAGCAGGTAAGCTGGGCTAAAATCGCCTGACGGCGACAATGAATTGCGAAGCATTTTGATTAAACTTTCTTAAAGTTTGAAATGTAAAATATAATCTTATGGAAGGAGAAAGAGAAGAGAAAGGGGAGGAAGAAAAAACCGCTGAGGATTTGCTTCTACTCGGAGAAGAGTATCTTGCGGAAGGGAAATCTGAGAAAGCAATAGAAGTTTACAAGGAGATAGTGAAGAAAGAGCCAGTTCTTCCTACGATGGCTAAGGCATGTAACGATTGTGGAACTGCTTACGCAAGTTTAGAACAATATGAAATGGCAATTGGGTTCTTTAACGCAGCACTGAATCTCAAGGATTATCTAATGGACGAAGGTATATCGGCTTGCTACAATCTTGGGCAGGTTTACAAAATTATGGGGGATGAGGAGAAAGCAGAGCAGTATTTCAAGCGTGGGGATATGATAAAGCAAGAACATAAACGCAGGGATGAAGAGGCACAACGGATATTCTCGGCTGAAGAGCCTTGAGGGAGGCTCTGGCTATAAAAAATCCTAAATCCTAAGCACCAAATCTTAAACAAACCCAAATATCTAAATTCAAATAGGATATTGAGATTGCGCAATTACCTTTTTATTTATGGTTCTTAAAAAGAAGAACAGGAGTGAAAAAAATGGAGAAAATAACCATAAGTTTGATAAAAGCGGATGTAGGTGGATTTCCGGGGCATTCGACTGTGCGACCGGAATTAAAGGATAAGGCGAGAGAGCAGATGGACAAAGCGAAAAAAGAAGGGGTGCTCGTGGACTATCACGTCTTGAATGCTGGCGACGACCTGCAGTTATTGATGAGTCACAGGAAGGGTGTAGATTCGGAAGAGATACACGGATTGGCGTGGGAAACGTTTGAAAAAGCGACGGAAGTGGCGAAGGAACTCAAGTTGCATGGTGCGGGACAAGATTTGCTGGTGGATGCGTTCAGCGGGAACATAAGGGGTATGGGACCCGGGATAGCGGAGATGGAATTCGCGGAGCGTGGATCAGAGCCGTTAGTTGCGTTTATGATGGACAAGACGGAGCCAGGCGCGTTTAATTATCCGATATACAAAATCTTCGCCGACCCGTTCAATACAGCCGGGCTTGTCATAGACCCCACGATGCACGATGGATTCGTGTTTGAGGTCTGGGACATAAAAGAGAAGAAGAAAGTGTTTTTTAGATGTCCGGAGGAGTTGTATTCGCTGTTAGCGTTGATAGGAGCGAAGAGCAAGTACGTGATAAAGAGGGTATTTCCAAAGGAATCGAGTCCAATCCCAGAAGAGGAGCCGGTGGCGGCGATAAGCACGGAGAAGTTGTTCTTTACCGCGGGTAAATACGTGGGAAAGGACGACCCTGTGGCGTTGGTACGAGCACAAGGGGGATTGCCAGCGTTGGGAGAGGTTTTAGAGCCTTTTTCACTGCCTTATCTCGTTAGTGGCTGGATGCGTGGTTCGCATAACGGACCTATAATTCCCGTGCCTTTCAGGTATTCGCAATGCACACGATTCGATGGACCACCACGGGTTATCGCTGCTGGATTCCAGATAAGTCATGGCAGGTTAGTGGGAACTGCGGATTTGTTCGACGATCCCGCTTTTGACCTCGCGAGGAAGAAGGCGCAGGAGATAGCGGATTATATGCGAGCACATGGACCTTTCGAGCCGCATAGACTGCCTGTGGAGGAGATGGAATACACGACGCTGCCTGATGTGTTAAAGAAACTTGCAGGGCGGTTTGAAAAGACGGAGTAAATCTTTCTTTAGAAAGGTTTAAAAATGGAAATCGAGAACACCTATTGCGAGGCATTTGAGGGCGTATTCGCAAGAATATGCGTAACAGCGAGAGACGAGAAGAGATTGAAGCGAGCGGCTTACGGTGCTACTGCTTTGCCTTCCACGGTTTTTAGCGAATCAGAAGGTGGGATAGAGAAGTGGTTGAACGAGCAGGAAACGCCGGACGGCAGGAAAGGGGCGCTGGTTCAACTATGGGTGAATTACGGTGAAGACGAAGATGCCGTTAAAAAACTGGAATACGAATTATCGAAACGAATACGGCAGGGGATACTGGTAGTACCTACAACATCTGTCTTTAATGCGCTTGATTCTCCCGATGGGGAAAAAATTGATACCATGGATGGAATAGGGCATTGCGGTGATGGATACGAGACAATCGAGCGAAGGTTTGGAAGGGAAGTAATAGTGGTGCCAATAATGATGGGGGAATTCCTCGTGGAACGCTATTTAGGCTATAAAAAAGGAGTGATGGGAGGAAACTTATGGTTCTTTTGCGAAAGTTTGGAAGCAGCATTAGAAGCAGGTGAAAAGGCACTCACTGCAATAAACAAAGTAGAAGGCGCTATTACTCCTTTTGATATTTGCTCTGCGGGTTCAAAGCCTGAGACAAAATATCCTGAGATAGGTCCCACGACTAATCACCTTTATTGCCCCACGTTAAAGCATAAGATAAGCGGCTCGAAAGTTCCGGAAGGTGTGAAGTCCATTCCGGAAATCGTTATAAATGGCATCTCGCTCGACTCGGTAAGAGTAGCGATGAAAGC
>JAGLZV010000037.1 GCA_023131215.1 Candidatus Methanophagales archaeon
CCATGCATCACCTTCTTCAGACCAATTTGGGCTGTGGGGCTCAACGTTTTTCTGTTTTTTTTAACAATGCTCCACAGTTCATCGCATTCGAATGGTGTAAGCCCGAGGTTCTTTATGAGGTACTCATTCATCTCTTCTGCATGTTCAGCCATATCTTCTAACAATCTGCCTATTGTGTCTCTATGATGTCCTGTGATCCGCTCGATACTCCGTATCCCATTCTTTTCTACCAGATGCTTGCAGATAGTGATTATTTCACTCTCGGGCAATTGTTTCCGATATAACGGTGTGCCCTTTGTCACCATAAAATAGATCTTACAATGCTTGCAATAATACCTCTGGTGCCCGGTGCTCTTGTACTTACCACTTTTAATAATATCTTTCCCCTTCTCTCTCAGATAATAACGACATCTCGGGTTCTGACAAACAACATCGATTTTTCCTCTTGGTCGTGCCATAGTATCTGCCAAGAGTGTATTAGACTGGCTACTATAATAAACTATCGCATGTTAGGACACTACCGAGCAATTACACGTAAAGGGCTTTGACTACAAACCAGAATTTTGAGCGGATGCAGCTCCACCAACCAATATCTTCTTCACGCGCACATGTGGAGCATACTCAGAAACAGGAACCTCTTGACCATCTTTACCGCAAAAACCTATTGAACCTCTCTTTTTATCATTACCCACGGCATCTATATTTTTCAATACACCAAGGGTTCTACCGGATAGGGAAACGTTTTTCAATCTCTTTGAAAGAGCGCCCTTTTCTATCAGGAACGCCTCTTCTGCGCTGAACTGAAATTCACCCCTTACTGTATCTACCTGCCCTCCACGCATACCTTTAGCATAGATTCCAGACCGTATATCTTCACGCATTTCATCAAAATTCCAGTCCCCTTCCTCAATTACTGTGTTGCTCATCCTCACCAAAGGAACTTCAGAATAATCCGCAGCGCGCGCATTCGAGGTAGGCATCGCTTCTAACCTGCCTGCGGTTTCCCTTGTATGCAAATAAGAGACTAAAACACCGTTTTTTATTATCTCTGTTCTTTTTGACCTCGCTCCTTCATCGTCATATTTATAAAATCCATGCGAGTTCTTGATGGTTGGGTCGTCAGCAACAGTTAGACCTTCGTATGCTATCTTCTCTCCTAATTTACCCCTCAGTATTGATTCACCGTATAAAACATGGTCGGCTTCTGCGGAATGTCCAAGCGCTTCGTGCATAAAAACACCCGTAAGCTTGTTGTCCATTATTACAGGCAGTTCACCAGCAGGCGGCAGTTCAGCGTCAAGGAGCCTGACAGCTTTATCCGCTGCCCTTAAGCCCACAGCCTCTGGATTTTCTTCTTCTATGACTTCAAAACCCGCCACAGCCCCTATGCTCTCTACACCTTCTTGCAAAACATTCCCCTTTCTCGCTACTGCACGCACACGCATAAAAACTGCAGGCGTCTCCATTACAATATAACTTCCATCGGAATTCGCATATACCTTCTCCTCGTAACCATCGAGATACAAGATAGAAATGCTTTTTATGAGTGAGGAGTGTTCCTTTGCCGCTTTATATACTTCTTTAACCATGCTCTTCTTCTCTTCAATGCCGACATCATCGGGGTTTATTTTCGGCTTTAATTTAAAATAGTCGTTCTTCGACTTTGCATCTACCATTTTTACGGTTTCCGCCTTCTTATTCAATTCTGATAGTGATAGTGCTCTACCGATGTTCAAAGCGTCTTCAAAAGTATCTTTCAGCCTGGGTTTTGAGATGTCATTAGAGGAAGAGAACCCCCACGAGTTTTTATAGAGGACTCTTATACCTATGCCCTGGTCTATACCATAGCTCATCTCTCTGAAGACATCATCTCTTAGCTCGATGGCAGTTGCGTAACCTTTTTCCAGGCGGATATCAGCGTATCTCACATTTTTCGATACCACAAAATCTATCGCTTTTTTTATCTCCTCTTCCATTATAGAATATAAAAGTGGAAAATATTTATAAATGCAAAGAAGAAACAGAATATAAGAAGAGGGGCCGTAGCTCAGACTGGGAGAGCGCTCGGCTGAAGACCGAGTTGTCCCGAGTTCAAATCTCGGCGGCCCCACTAAGATGAAAAAAGAATTACGAGTACTGCCAATCAAAAATGGAACTGTCATTGACCATATTACTGCGGGGCAAGCGCTGAACGTGTTGAAGATATTAGAGATAACTGCAAGGACGGATGCAGTTGTAAGCGTTGTGATGAATGTAAGGAGCAAGAAGATGGGCAGGAAGGACATAGTAAAGGTGGAAGACCGGGAGCTAAAGCCTGAAGAAGTGGATAAAATCGCTTTGATTGCACCAAACGCAACGATAAACATAATACGGGATTCTGAAGTAACAGAAAAGCATAGTGTTTACCTTCCAAAGTCAATAGAAGGCATTATAAGATGTGCGAATCCCAATTGCATATCCAATGCGGAGAAGGAGCCGGTTATGTCTAAGTTCATCACGGTGAGTGAGAATCCTCCTCAGTTCAGGTGCTTTTATTGCGAAAGGATAATAGAGGATGTGTCTGGGAATTTGTAAGGGCCGGTAGATCAGTTGGAAGATCACTCGCTTGGCGTGCGAGAGGCCTCGGGTTCAAATCCCGACCGGTCCATTATGGCAGAGAGAGAAAGAGGACCACATCCAACCCTGAGGATTAAAGGCACAAAAAGCCACTCTTTATTAGGAAAGAAGATAGTTTTAGGTGTTACTGGCTCTATCGCAGCGGTTAAAACCGTTGAACTCGCACGCGAATTGATAAGACATGGTGCAGATGTATATGGTGTGATGAGTGAAGCGGCAACGGAAATAATTCATCCCTATACGCTTCATTATGCCACAGGGCACGAAGTGATAACAAAATTGATGGGGAATATAGAGCATGTGGAGTTTTTGGGGATGGAGGGTTCCGCAGACCTTTTTATCGTCGCTCCTTGCACTGCAAATACGATAAACAAAATTGCTTCGGGCGTCTCAGATACAACCGTGACGGCATTTGCAACTACTGCCTTCGGCTCTGGAATACCTATCATAGTGGTACCAGCAATGCATGAGACCATATATAAGAGTCCGGTTCTGATAGAGAACCTCGATAAGCTGAAAAGTTTTGGCGTAACCGTCATAGGACCCAAATTTGAGGAAGGGCTTGCGAAAATTGTTTCGATTGGAGACATAATTCTCACCGTTGAGCATGTGCTTTCGCAGAAAAAACTTGCTGGAAAACGCATCCTCATTACAGGCGGTCCTACCATCGAGCCGATAGACCCTATAAGGGTATTAACAAACAGAAGTTCTGGTCGAACGGGGATTGAACTCGCGAAGGAAGCGTATAAACAAGGTGCTGAGGTCACGCTCATACACTGCAAAGAGTTGAATATGGAGGGGATAAAAGAAGTCAAGGTGGAGACTGCACGTGAAATGATTGATGCATGCGTTACTGAGCTTCACAGAGGGAAAGACGAAGGGGAAAAGTATGATGTGCTTATTTCTTCTGCTGCTATCTCGGATTTCACCGTTGAGCCATCAGAAGTGAAAATTTCATCGGGGGAGGATTTCTTTTTGCATCTCATTCCCACCGGGAAATTGATAGAAGAGGTAAGGAATGAATTCCCTGAGCTTGTTATTGTGGGATTTAAAGCGGAAACGAACGTTTCCGAGGAGGAACTGATAAGAAGGGCGAGGGAAAAGATGGGAAAACATAACCTTGAGATGGTAGTTGCAAATGACGTTGGCAAGGGTGGGATAGGGACAGAAGAAAACGAGGTGTATATAATAAGAAAAAGCAAGAAGGCAAAGCATGTGAAAGGTGTGAAAAAACTGATAGCAGAGGAGATAGTAGAGGAATTGGCGAAGCACTTTTCTTTAGAAAAGAAAGTTGCGCTAATGAAATAATTTTATTGCTGGGATCCAATTGTTATATATTTTTCCATTGGCATCAATGAACTTGGTGCAATTGATTGTTCCTGCTCCCGCTATTGCGTCTTTGCTTTTTGCATGTATTATCTGCGGATAGGAACCTGTGCGAAGGGTGTAGTTGTAGGTTTTATTTTTGTACAGCACGAAGGTCTCGTTAAAGGTGATGGTGTGCCAATCTCCTGTGTATCCACTCCAATTTGCAGTTGCATTTAATCCAGAATTGTTCCATATTCTTGTGTATTCGGTATGCCCACCAGTGCCTGCGCATGGATAGGTGTAAAGCTTTTGCACGGTGATTGTTTGGTTTGGCTTTATTGTTCCGTTGTGAGTGCCGAAAATGCTTGGGTAGGGATTAGCTGGGTTTCCTGTATCAAAGATCACTTCTGGACCTTGACACTTACAATTAGAATTACATTTTTTATTAGTGTTACAAAGGTCTCCCGGCTTTTTACCATCACAAGCAATATCAGCACCGCAGAGGGTTAAGTTACAGATTCCTGTATCTGAACAAATGCCCACATCACACCTCTTCAATGTATTATTCGCTGTACAACCGCAGATTGTTCCATCAGGTTTGCTCTGGTATTCGTATTCACCACTTGGACTGCATGTTCCACTCACGCACTTCAGGATTTCTCTCCTTTCTTTGCATGGATTAGCAGGATCGTCTTCCCATTCTCCGTATCCGCAAATAGTTCCATCTGGCTTGTTCCTTGTATTTCCTATGTCTATCCATTGCGTATTGGTTATGCTATAAGTGCAGGAACCGTCTGAACATGTGTAGTCGCGATATTCCTGTTCCTTCTGCTCCTTCTCCTTGCATTCGTTAGCTGGATCGTCTACCCATCTCATGTTGCCAGTATCCACCCAACCATCATAATTGTTGCAGTTTTCCACCAACTGGTCATCTACCCAACTCGTATGGTCTACACATGAACCTTCTTCACAATAGAAATCGTGGAATTGCCTGCGTTTCCATACCTCGTCCTCCTTGCAATAAGGAACCCAATCATCGTAATAGTCAGTATGCCTATTTGAGTAAGTGTACACACAAGAGCCTCCAAAACAATAGTAATCACGATCTTCACAGCCATCACCGTAAGCATAACAGCCATCATAATTATTGCAATTCTCGGAAGACGTAACTGTATAAGTGCAACTACCCCCGGAACAATAATAATCCCTGTATTCTTTTACGTCCCCATTGCAGTACCATCCATCGTGATCATTGCAGTTATCAACAACCAGCTGGTCATCTACCCAACTCGTGTGGTTGGTGCATGAGCCTCCATCACAATAGAAGTCATGGAAAAGCCTGCGCTTCCATACCTCGTCACCCTTGCAATAGTAATCCCAACCATCGTAGTAATCAGTATGTCTATTTGAGTAAGTGTATTCACAACCCACTTCATTGCTATAGCAATAATAATTCCCTTCTTCACAGCCGTTACCATACGCATAGCAACCATCATAATCATTGCAATTTTCGCAATTTGGATAAATGCCGCAGCTTGTAGCTGTGCCTTCACACTCTTCATCCGAAAGAAGCGCAGTATAAGCATCCACTATCCCCCAGCCATATTCTTCATCCCGACCTGGAGAGCCTTTGTCTTCTGCTGTGCTCTCTAATCTATTTCTGACATTATCTGGACCAGTTACATCATTAGCGATCAAAAGTGCTGCCACTCCAGACACATGAGGCGTTGCCATTGAAGTACCTTGGTAGAACCAAAAACCGAAGTCGCATGGGTCTCCTTCGGGAAAAGTTTGCTGGAGGACTCCATCAGCATAGCCATCACCGTTTTGATCTACCCGTGTATCACTACCTGGAGCAACTAAATCCAAGTAACTACCTGTATTGGAGTAATATGAACGGGTTTCATTGTATCTGGTAGCACCAACTGCGATGACATAGTCATCGTACGCAGCAGGATACTGAGGGGTATTTCCTTTTTCATACTCATTACCGGCAGCAGCGACGATAGTAACCCCTTCGTTGTATGCATACGTAACTGCATCTTCCAAAGTTTGTGATGGTTTTGGTCCACCCAAGCTCATGCTGATAACATCAGCGCCATTATCGACTGCATAATAGATACCATCTGCTAGCCACGAATAAGTTCCACTACCTGTTTCGTTAAGCACCTTCACGGGCATTATTGAGCAGTCAAATGCCACTCCAGCAACACCATAGTCATTGTTAGTCGCTTGAGCGACAGTGCCAGTAACATGTGTGCCATGCCCCTCGTCATCATTTGGATGTGCGTCGTTATTGACAAAGTCATAACCTTGTACAAAGGCGGTGCCTGCCAAATCTGGAGCTTGACAATATATATCGTAATCTTCATAGGCCACTCCAGTATCCAATACAGCCACAACAGCGCCATATCCCGTGGATATATCCCACGCAGATTCCATGTTAATCCCTCCATACTCATCATTGTCGAGATGCCACTGATATGTATAGAACGGATCGTTTTGGACCATAAAAGCATGAACAACGTAGTCAGGTTCTGCATATTCAACTCCGGGTAGACCCTCATATATTGTGACCATCTCATCAACTGTTTTACCTGAGGGAACATGTAGTATCTTAGTCCCTGAGAGTAGAGTAGACTTCACAGAAGTTCTGTATCCGAAATTCATCGTGGTTATCGCTTCCTCTCCGACATCAGGTTTGAACTTGACAAGGATTTCATCTGGTACATACTCTACCACACTGGGAGCATGATTAAGTTCTTTTTTCTCAAAGATTCCTGATTGTTTGTCTTGTGTATTTGTACCTGTACTTGCAAGGGTAACTATGCTCATGGTCGCTAAAAAGACTACACAAATCGCAAATACCATTGCTTTTGTTTTCACCTTTTCGCGTTTCATTTTTTATCCTTCCGCCTTTAGTTATGGATAGAGGATATTTAAATTTTCCGGTCATGGTAATTTTTTCCGGCTTCCAAACATCATCCCGCAATTATTATTTCCACAGAAACTAACCTTAAATAATATAAATAACAAATGCCAATGGTAAATCCATGACCGTAGAATTCTCACCAGTATCGGAAAGCCAGATTACGAAAGCGATAGTGGACGAATTTGCAAAAGAATTTGAGAAATACGTGGAGACCGAAGTAATCATAGTAGGTGGTGGTCCCTCAGGATTAATGGCGGGTAAGGAACTGGCATCCAAAGGTGTAAAGGTATTGATTATAGAAAGAAACAACTATTTAGGTGGTGGATTCTGGCTTGGCGGGTTTTTGATGAACAAGCTCACGGTCAGGTCACCGGCAGAAAGCATTCTTGATGAACTTGGGGTGCCTTATAAGGAGTATAGCAAAGTTAAGGGATTATATGTTGCTGATGGACCTCACGCATGCTCGAAATTAATTGCGGCGACATGCGATGCCGGGGCGAAAATATTAAATATGACCACACTGGATGACGTGGTTCTTCATAATGAGAAGGTAAGTGGAGTAGTGGTAAATTGGACTGCAGTTTCTGCTCTGCCACGCGAAATTGCATGTGTTGACCCTATTTCACTGGAATCGAAGCTCGTGATAGACGCAACGGGTCACGATGCCTCGGTAGTAAAAAAGTTGGAGGAAAGAGGGTTGCTTAAGACAAAAGGGCAAGGAGCGATGTGGGTTGAGAGGTCAGAGAATCTTGTGGTAGAGCATACTTCCGAATTTTATCCCGGGCTGATAGTTACCGGTATGGCGGTTTCTGCTGCATATGGGCTTCCGAGAATGGGTCCTACTTTTGGTGCTATGTTGATGTCCGGGAAAAAAGCGGCAGAAGTTGCTATTGAAAAACTCAGGCTATGAGTGCCTTTCATGCGTGTTCGGATAAGAGATTGACATTCTAACTATTGATACTTTTTATATAGCATAAACGCGATTATTTTACCTGGTGAGCCAATGTATGCTTCCAGATAATGAAAATAGTGTGGATCCTACGGTACAGACCATTG
>JAGLZV010000038.1 GCA_023131215.1 Candidatus Methanophagales archaeon
CTGCATGTTAGGACACTACCGAAATAACAATGCCAGTCCACTACCGACCAGTAGAATGCAAGTCCTTTCTGCATCATTTTGACAAGACGTTCCTGCCGTTCAGTTGGAGTGCGAACCCTTACCGTGGCTGTGAACATTCCTGCCTATACTGCTTCGCGCGCTACACGCACGAATACCTTGGATACAATTCCGGTGCAGAGTTCGATAACAAAATCGAATCTGATTTTGCGCGATATTGACTTGCTCTCGGAAATGGCAAAACGCACGACATTAATCGTTTACTTTACGATAACAACGCTGGACGAGAACATTCGGCGTAAAATCGAGCCGAGAGCCGCCTCAATTGAAGAACGCCTCGATGCCGTGAAACAATTGTCAGATGCGGGTGTAACAGTTGGCATATTATTTATGCCGATATTTCCGTATTTAATCGATGACTTCGAGAACATAAATGGCGTGGTAAAAGCGGTGAGTGATGCTGGGGCGAAAGATTTGGTCCAAGGAGTTTTGGACTTGCGGGCATCGTGCAGAAACCGCGTTTTGTCCCTCATCGAAGAAGAGTTTCCTGAGTTGCTGCCAAAATATCTCGCACTTTATAGGAAGGCGTACGCTCCAAAGGACTACGTTGGGAAAATATACCGGGCTGTTGAAACCGCACGGAGGAAATGCGGCTTTAAAAAGTTTGAAATGCCTGTGCTCAGGGAAAAACAGACAAAACTCGGAGTATGGGTGCAAACTTAAAGACTTGGTAGTTTAAAGGTGGTTGGTGAGTGCATGGCGAAAGTAGAAGAGTATAAAAATTAGAAAGGAGTTGAACAAAATATATAGTGAAATGAGATGCTATTAAAAACGCTAACACTGAGGAATTACCGAAAATATAAAAATGCGAATGTCGAATTTCCGGATGGCGTCATAGGCATTATCGGGTTAAACGGAGTAGGGAAAACGACTTTGATAGAGGCGATAGGCTGGGTTTTGTTCGGGCATCACGCTGCAAGGACAACAAAAGAACTTATAAAAAGAGAAGGTGCATCGGCTAACGAGCCTTGCAGCGTTGCCCTGGAATTCGAGCTGGAAGGCGACGGGTATAAAGTAGTAAGAGAAATGTCAGGTAAGAATTTAGTGCCAAAAGCAAGCCTCGTTATCAATGGAAAACTCATAACTAACAACGCTGATGAGGTCACGGGAGTTATAGAGGACAGAATAGGTATGGATTACCAGTCTTTTTTTACTTCGGTTTTTGCAAGGCAGAAGGAGTTGAATGCGCTGTCATCAATGAAAGCTGCGGAGCGGAAAAAGCTCGTGCTTCGGATGCTCGGCATAGAAAGGATAGAAAAGAGTATACAGGCGATAAGGGAGGATAAGAGAGGAAAAGAGAAGCTTATAGAGGGTATAAAAGCTGCCACGTTGGATAAAGAAGGCAGGAAGAAGGTAGAAGTGCTTGAAAGCGAGAAGGATGAACTGGAGAAGGCGAAAGAGGGGCTTTCACCGATTATAAAAGAAATAGAAGCCGCTAAGGTGGTGAAAGAGAAAGAAGCAGAGGAAGCGAAAGAAGAACTGGAAACCACCACGAGGAAATATGAGAAATACATGGAATTGAGCAATAATTTGGGCGAGAGAAGAAGTGACCTGGAGAATACGAGGAAGAGGAGGGAAGAGAAAGAAAAAGAGCTTGGGGGTTTGCTTGTAAAGAAAAAGCAAGTTGAAGGGATTGCAGACAAGGAAAAAAAATATTTCCAGTTTAGAGAGAAGAGGGAGGAG
Source organism: Candidatus Methanophagales archaeon (assembly GCA_023131215.1). Taxonomy (GTDB): domain Archaea; phylum Halobacteriota; class Syntropharchaeia; order Alkanophagales; family Methanospirareceae; genus JAGXOS01. The sequence goes on from JAGLZV010000038.1 coordinate 1,762, forward strand.
CTCGATGCAATGCGAGAGAATTATCAGCGAAAGCAGGAGTTATTGAAGAGGGAAGAGAAGACCCAGGTGGAGATAAATAAACGAGATGAGAAAATAAGAGGGTTGAAAGAGAAGAGGATAGAATTTGAAGGTATAGAAGAGAGGGTGGAAGAGGTAAAGAGGGGGATAGAAGAGATAAGGAGACAAAGGGAGAGCATACATTCCTCGCTTGGCGCTCTCAAATCTATTGTATTACAGATTAAGAAGGACATCGAAGAGAGCAAAGAGAAGAAGAAGAAAATAGAGGATTTAGGTCCGGATGGTGAATGCCCGATGTGCGAGAGGAAATTGGAGTCGCATTACGAAGGGTTGATAAAGAAGCTGAGTGAGGTGATTAGAAGCAAAAAGGAAAAACTCCATTCGATTTTCGGTGAATACAAAATTAAGAAAGAGGAACTTGTATCGAAGGAAAGAGAGGAGGATTTGCTTATAAAGAAGAATAAGGAGCTGGAGAAACGTGTGACGGAGAAGCATGCAATGGATACAAGAATTATGGGAGAAGAGCGTGAGTTAGAGGGATGGAAAAAGGAATTGGAGCCGATAAAAAGCGATTTGACACCCATTATGGGAGCGGAATTTGATGAGGACGTCTATAAAGATGTTATTTCCACTCTGAAGAATCTTGAACTGGTGTATAGGGAGATAATCGGATTAAAAGCAGAGATAGGAAGGACTGAAGAAGTAAAAACTAACGTGCGGGTATTAATTGAATTGGAAAGTAAAATTGTGGAAGATATAACAGCATTGAAGAGGCAAATAGGAGAATTGGCATTCGATAAAATGGCGTATGTAGAGATGAAGGCGAGATACGAACGTAGGAAGGAGGAGTTGAACGAAACGAAGCTAAAGCTTCAGGGGAAGAAGAACGAGTTTGAGAACGTATGCAGGGACATAGATCGTGTGTTGGGGGAGATAGAGGAGCAGAAGAGGTTATTGATGGAGAAGGAGAAAGAAGAAACGGAAATAATGTATCTCAGCCTGCTTGAAAAGATAATGAACGACTTCAAGGTGTACATGGTGGGCATGATTCGCCCGATGCTTTCTGATTACGCATCAGATATGCTGAGAAGGTTAACGGATGGAAAATACAGCAAGTTGGAGCTGGATGAGAATTACGATGTTTTTATTTATGATGAAGGAACAGCGTATGAAATAAACAGATTCTCAGGTGGAGAGGAAGACTTAGCGAATCTTTGCCTTCGACTTGCGATTTCCGCAGTTGTCTCTGAAAGAAGTGCGATTCAAACGAATTTTATTATTCTTGACGAGATTTTCGGCTCGCAGGATGCACTTCGGAAAAGGAATATTATTCTCGCGCTGAATGAGCTTTCAAATAAGTTCCGGCAGATATTTCTGATTACACATATAGAGGAAGTGAAAGATTATATGGAATATGTGTTGAGGGTGACGGAAGATGAAGAGGGCGTGAGTTGGGTGAGGATGGGTGCGTAGCAGGAAATCCCAAATAAATCCCGATTATAGCCTTCAGGGTAACCATCCCAACTTCCATTTTCAATTTCTTTCTTGTTTCTTCTTATATTTTCATCGTTGAGATTATATAAATAAGAGAGGAAAAAGCAAAGGGGCATGGTAAAAAGAACAGACTTGAAAACCGACAGGTTTTACAAAAGAGCGAAAAAGGAAGGTTACAGGTCTCGCTCCGCATTTAAACTGTTGCAAATAGTCAATAAGTTCGAGGTGATAAAAAAAGGTGATACGGTTGTTGATCTGGGTGCTGCTCCCGGAGGGTGGTCACAGGTTGCAAAAGGTTTAGTTGGAGATAAAGGAATGGTTATAAGCGTGGATTTGCAGCAAATAGAAGAAATGGAAGGTGTTGTGTCAATAAAAAGCGACATAACAAAAGAAAAGGAGACTGTAACTGCTGTCAGGGAAAAACTTCGCTCGAAAGGAAGAGATTTAGTTGATGTCGTTATATCGGATACATCACCAAAGTTGAGTGGAAAGAGGGATTATGACCATTTTCGCTCCTTTGAACTGAGCAGGTCTGCGTTAAACATTGCTGTTGCGCTTTTAAGGAAAAATGGGAATTTCGTTGCAAAAATATTTCAAGGCGCTTACTATAACAAATTTTATAAGGATGTAAAGGAAAAATTTGGATATACGAGGGCGTATTCGCCGGAAGCATCGAGGAAAAGGAGTGCAGAGGTTTACGTGATAGGAAAAGGTTTGGTTTAATTAAATGCAAAATGCAAATTAGAAAAGAAAGCTTTACCAAAGAAACTTATGTTAAAAGAAAAAGTGTTAGCAAAGGCGGTTCAAACACTGAATAAGCATTTGCCAGTTGAAAGGAAGATGCTTTCGACGTTGCTAAGCGAAGATAAACCTGCTGTGAAGGGGAGAGACAACTCGGTTCAGCGAATAAAGAGAGAAGAACTGCAGAAAATAGCTAACCTAATCCCGAAGGAAGATTATGGAAAATTGAAACTCCCGATATACATAGAATTAACGGCAGATTATGGTAGAGGAATAGCGAGGGTGCATGGAAAGTCAGAGTGCGAGATAGTAAGGAGAATATTAGGAAAAGAGGGCGGGGAGAGCAAAGAGGTTGACGAGATTTTTATTCATCGAGAAGACATGAGGAAGTTAAGAAGAGAGTTGCAGACTGCTACTCAATATGCTTTCTTCATGTCTGTATAGTCAGGTGAAGATGCAGGATGCAAGATACAAGATACAAGTCAGAAAACAGAATTCAGAATTCGGTTATTATTTTTTCTTTTAGTACAAACCTTTTCTTAAAAAGAAAAGCTTTACCAAAAGAATTACACTCTAATTATACTCTTTCTTAGCACAGGTTCTTTCTTTAGAAAGAAAGTGTTTTCTAAAAAGAAAAAGTTTTTATGAAGCTAAAAGAAGCTTTAAAGGATGTATTGGATGAAAATGAGCTGAAAAAACTGATAAAATCTTATGACCTCATTGGCGATATAATACTCATAAGAATTCATCATGATTTGGAATCAAAAAGAGAGATTCTCGCAGGAGCACTGCATAAGATTTATCCACGAGTGAGAACTATTGCAGCAGTTCCTCTTTACTCTCACACCGACAAGTTATACCGAACAAGGGATTTGGAGGTTATATGGGGAGACGATAGCATGGAAACTACGCATAAAGAGAGTGGTTGCTTCTTTAAAGTAAACCCCAAGCACGTTTTTTTCTCTCCTCGTCTTTCTTACGAGAGGATGCGAGTTGCCAAAAAAGTTTTGGCTGGTGAAACGATAATAAACATGTTTTCAGGTGTAGGCTGCTTCTCCATCGTCATAGCGAAAATACAACCACAAACGAAGATATATTCAATTGATGTGAATCCGTATGCGTATGAATATATGAAGAAGAATGTGACATTGAACAAGCTGGAAGGAAGAGTGATACCTATTCTTGGAGATGTGAGAGAAGAACTGAAGAAATTGGGATTAGAAGACGTTGCAGACCGTGTGCTCATGCCGCTGCCAGAAGAAGCGCATTCTTTATTGCCATTAGCCGTAAAGGCATTGAAATTGGATAATGAAGGAGCAGGAGGCGTAATACACTATTACGACGTTTCTACGGGAAGAAAAGGTGATGATTTATTTGATGTGCCAATCCAAAGTGCAAAAGGTATTATCTCCTCTGTTTTCGGAAACTCATTGAGAATGGAAATAGAGGAGAAGCGGATTGTGCGTTCTGTCGCACCACGGAAATATCATGTGGTTTTGGACTTGCATGTAGAGAGGATGAGATGAACCTGTGGAATAGTGAAACAATTGTATATTGGAATTTTGGATTTTCTACGGAGCTAAACAATACACAAAAACGTAATTGCTCAATATCCAGTGGTTCTTATAAGACCTTAATCGAAAGCTTTATTAAGGGTCTTGTTCAGATGCACATTTATGGCGGCTACTATACCCGAAGAGATAATAACTTTGGACCCGGAAGGGATAGATTTCGATGATAGGGAAGCAGTTAAAACCCTCATAATTAAACTTCTCAATATCGTAGAATCACAAGCACAGCTCATAGAAGAGCTACAAGATGAAAATCAATCCTTGAAAGATGAAATAAACAGACTGAAGGGCGAGAAAGGAAAGCCAAAGTTTCCACTTAAGACAGATGAAAAAGAAGAGGACATCCCAAGCCTAAAAGCGGAGAGGAAGAAAAACTGGAGAAAAAGTGCGAAGAAGCCCAGAATTAAGATAGATAGAACGGAGTACAGGCGGGTTGACAGGAAAATTCTCCCGCCTGATGCCGAACATAAAGGTTACCGAAGCGTAGTGGTTCAGAATATCAAAATCATCACAGATAACGTGGAATACAAACTGGAGCGTTTTTATTCGCCAGGCGAAAACAAATTGTACGAAGCTGCACTGCCAGAGGACGTACACGGTGAGTTCAAGGATGAGCTGAAAGCGTTCGTCGTGTATCTTTATTATGCTTGCAGGGTTACCGAGAACAAAATAAAGAGGATATTGGAGGAAAGCGGGATTGTCATTTCAGCAGGCGAAATTTCAAATATCCTGACGCAGGAGAAGAAAGAGGAGCTGACAAAGGAGAAGGAGGAAATCTTAAAGGCTGGTTTGGAGTCATCAAATTACTTTCACACCGATGACACTGGCTTAAAGCATAAGGGAAAAAATCACCACGTTCACGTGATCTGTAACGAGTTGTTTTCCGCTTTTTTCATCACCCCTAAAAAGGACAGAAATACAATCAAGAGCATTCTTGGATTGAAAAAGGACGAAAAGACGGATAAGATTATGATATCTGACGATGCAAGGCAGTTTCTGGATATAGCGGTTTATCACGCTTTATGTTGGATACATGAGATAAGGCTGTACAGGAAATTAAATCCACTCATCGATTACCATCGCATCCAACTCCGAGAGTTCCTTGCATGTGTATGGGCATTTTACGATATGTTAGATAGATTCCGTGAGAATCCCGCTGATGGGGAGAAGGAAAAGCTGGAAAATGAATTTGACGAGTTGTTTTCAACAAAGACGGGGTATGAGGAACTGGATAAAAGGATAGCCCTTACCAAAGAGAAGAAGGAAGAACTTCTGCTCGTGCTGAGGTTTCCCGAGGTACCACTCCACAATAATCCCGCTGAGTTAGCACTCCGGGAACTCGTGGTCAAGCGTAAAATTAGTAACGGAACGAGAAGCGAAGACGGAAAGACAGCATGGGAGAACATCATGTCCCTACTCGATACCTGTAGAAAGCTGGGTGTCAGTTTCTTTGATTATATCAGGGATATATTTTCAGGAAAATACGCTATGACAAGATTGGGTTATCTTATTTCTCAAAATATCTCTCTAAAGTCCACCTTTTATTGAGCAGATACACAAAAACTATATATTAAAATCCTTTCAACTCTTGGTGGATGAGTGGTATGCAAACAGATGAACTAACACTTTCAGGAACAATTGTATATGGCAATGAGTTCGAGGAGAGGGAAGGGTATGTAGTAATTGAAGGTGGGAAGATAAAAGAAATTGGTGAGGAAAAGATAGAAACAGCGGTAAAAGGCATCATAATCCCCTCTTTCGTCAATGCACATACGCACATCGGCGATTCCGTGGCAAAAGAACCGGATTTTATGCCCGTGGAGAAGTTAGTGGGTCCTGGGGGATTTAAACATAAAATATTGGCTGAAACACCTTATGACAACCTTGTTTCATCCATGAAGGCTACCATTGAGGACATTTTTTCCACCGGAACACAAATGTTTGCAGATTTTCGAGAAGGGGGTGTTTCAGGTGTGAGAGCACTGAAAGAAGCTTTTAGTTTGGCGAATGCAAATGGGCAAGAGAAGTTAAGCATGAAAATATTTGGCAGACCTGCAGCCGGAACCGGAACCGGAGCTGAAACTGAAGATATTATCAGGCTTTTCGAATCGGTGGATGGAATAGGCATGAGCAGTGTCGCTGA
>JAGLZV010000039.1 GCA_023131215.1 Candidatus Methanophagales archaeon
AAGTGGTAGAGTGGATGAGCGATGAAATTGCAATAATGCATAAAGGGAAGATTGTGGAGAGGAAATAACTTAAATAAAACACAAACAAAGTTTTTAATAATCACGAATCATAGCATCCCTGACCGCCTTTTCCATCGCCTTTATCGGCGGCTCCTCCTTTGTCCATATCTTGAACGAAGCAGCTCCTTGATATACGAGCATCTTCACACCATCCACTATCTTTTTCACTCCCGCACGCTTTGCTTCGTTCAGCAACTTTGTCTCCATTGGATTATACACAATATCAAACACAACAAGGTCTGGATGCATCATATCTGCACTTACCAAAGTAGCATTTTCATTTGGATGCATCCCCACGGAAGTTGCATTTATTAAAATATCCGAAGCGTTGATGTGCTTTTTAAGCTCGGCACCTAAGCCAATAAAATCGGCATTACGGAGATTAGAAGCCAACTGAGCGGCTCTTTCTTTCGTCCGATTTGCGATTGTCACCTTTGCACCTTCGGTATCGAGATAAAAGGAAATAGCCTTTGCAGCACCGCCAGCACCAAGAATTAACACATTTTTGCCTTTTATTTCGCCTGTGGTCTCTTTCAATACCCTCAGCGAGCCTATCCCATCGGTATTGTAGCCGACAGGCGTGCCACTGCTGAAGTCAATGGTATTTATTGCACCTATTTTCTTCGCCACTTCTTCTGCATCCACGAAAGAAAGCGCCTTCTCTTTCAACGGTATGGTGACGTTAAGACCTGAGATGCCGAGACTTTTCGCTCCCCTTATCGCATCTTCAAGTTCGCTTTTTGAGACTCTAAATGCGAGATAGACGGCATCCATTCCGAGTTTCTCAAAAGCGGCGTTATGCATAACAGGAGAAAGGCTGTGTGCTACGGGGTCGCCGATAATACCGTATATTTTTTTCATTACTCGTGTTTTTTCCTTCCAAAATATAAGAATTGCACAACTTTAAATAAAGAATGCACGTGAATTTCGTGAACCTGGTGTAACGTGGAAAAAAATACCGAAAGATTTAAATGTTTATTCGCATGAAGTAAAAGCAGATAAAAATGGGGACAAAAGTAAACTTGATAAGTGGGAGAACAATCGTGCAGGGTCAAAATTTAGACAACAAGCTTTCGGAGGAATACTTCAATGAAGTGGCAACCTGTGAGTTAAACAAAGCGGATATGGAAAGACTGGGTGTGGCAGCAGATGAACCTGTGAAGGTGAAAACGAGTTTTGGGGAAGTGGTAGTGAAAGCGAGGGAAAAAGGGGGAACTCCAGAAGGGATTATTTTTATTCCCATGGGTCCCTGGGCAAATGCATTAGTTAGCGGAAACACACACGGTGCCGGTATGCCCCAGTATAAGGGTATAGATGCGGAGATAGAGCCTACAGAGGAGGAAGTGTTGCACGTAAAAGATTTGATGAAGAGGTATATGGAATAGGAGGTAAAAAAAAGAAATGGTAGAAATTACAGATGTTGTATGCTCCTTATGTGGGTGCGTATGCGACGATATCGTGGTAGAAGTCGAGGATAACAAAGTGACGAAGGTGAAAAAGGGAGCATGTTCGGTGGGAAAGAGCAAGTTAATGGGACACGGAAGGATAGAAAGTCCCGCGATAAGAGAAAACGGCGGTTTGAAGGACTGTTCTTACGATGAAGCGATAAAGAAGGCTGCGGAGATATTGGCGGCTGCGAGAAGACCGCTTTTGTACGGGTGGAGTTCTACGGTCTGTGAGGCGGATAAAGTTGGAGTAGAGCTTGCAGAGGAGATAGGCGCGGTTATAGATAACACTGCTTCGGTGTGTCATGGACCTTCAGTGCTGGCGATTCAGGATGTTGGTCTTCCAAGTTGCACGCTTGGAGAGGTAAAAAACCGTGCAGACCTTGTTATATACTGGGGTGCAAATCCTGCTGCTGCGCATGCAAACCACATGAAGAGGTATTCGTATATCTCAAAGGGGTATTGGACAGAAGAGGGCAAAAAGAACAAGAAACTTGTTGTAGTGGATGTGAGGAGGACAGCGACGGCAAAGATGGCGGACGTGTTCTTGCAAATAGAGCAAGGGAAGGATTATCTGGTGTTCTCTGCGCTAAGGGCTATGCTATATGGGCATGAGGATGTAGTGCCGGACGAGGTAGGTGGCGTGTCAAAGAAGGACTTATTAGAGACCGTGAGGATGATAAAAGAATCAAAGTTCGGGATAACATTCTTCGGTATGGGCGTGACACACACCGGAGGGCGGCACAACAACATCGTGAATGCGATACAGATGACGAGAGCAGCTCATACACACACCAAGTTTAGCATAATGCCAATGAGAGGGCATTACAATGTAGCGGGAATCAATCAGGTATGCACGTGGGAGACGGGTTTTCCATTTGCCGTTGACTTATCCCGCGGTTATGCGTGGTATAACCCAGGGGAGGTATCGGCTACTGACCTTTTAGTGCGGCGTGAGTGTGATGCGGCGTTGATAATTGCTTCTGACCCCGGAGCGCATTTCCCTGGTGAGTCAATAAGACACTTATCTAAGATTCCGGTTATTCAGATAGACCCATTTCCTAATCCGACGACTGAATTTGCAGATGTTGTCATTCCGTGTGCGATAAGTGGAGTGGAAGCGGAAGGGAATGTCTATCGGATGGACAATATTCCTATAAGACTGCGGAAGTTAGTGGATACGGAATACGTGGCGGATGAGGAGATACTGGAGAGGATACTGGAAGAAGTAAGAGCGATAAAGGAAAAAGGAGGAGATTGAAAGGGAGAAAGGTGAAGGAATGATAGAGGCTGAAGAGCATGGAAAGGATGTTTCTCGATTTTTGAATTCTTTTTTGAAAGTAGTGCGAGAAGAAATGAGGTCAATGGAGGAAAGAATGATTGAAAGGATTGACCATAGGATTGATGAACTTGTAGAAAGGGGAAACATTGAAGCGGGAGAGGCTAC
>JAGLZV010000004.1 GCA_023131215.1 Candidatus Methanophagales archaeon
GAAGTGCTTGCTGCGTACAAAAAATTAGGAATCTCTGCGGAATGCACCTGCATCCCTTATCTTATTGGTTATGCATCGGAAAAGAGGGAGCATATCGCATGGGCGGAATCTTCTGCTGTTTTATATGCTAACTCGGTCCTGGGTGCGAAAACGAACATGGAAGGGGCACCTTCTGCTCTCGCTGCTGCATTAATAGGAAAAACACCTTTTTACGGACTTCACAAAGCGGAGAACAGGAAGCCGGAGATAAGGGTGTGTGTGAACTGTGACCTCGCAGATGCGGACTACAGTGCCCTCGGATTTCTAATAGGTGACCTTGTAGGGGATAAAATACCGCTGATAGAACTTTCTTCATCTCCCTCCTCTTTACCGAGCAAAGACGAACTGAAATATTTATCCGCCGCGATAGGAGCAACCGGCTCCGTAGGAATGTATCATATAAAAGGAATAACGCCAGAAGCTGGAGTTGAAGCTGAAGAAATGGAATCAAAGTTATCTGAGGAGAAAATAGAGATAGAAAAAGACGATATAAAGAAGTTTTATGAGCGAAATGAAGAACCCGACGTGATAGCAATAGGCTGTCCTCATTGCTCCTCGCTTGAACTAACACGTATATACGAGCTCTTGAAGGCAGAAGGTAAAGGAAGAAAAGTAAGAAAAGATTTCTTCATATTTACCGCACGCGCAATAAAGCAAAGCCTTCAAACGCAGCAAATAGTAGAGCGGATAGAGAATTACGGCGTTAAGGTAATTTGCGATACCTGTTTCGTAGTGTCCCCAGCTTTTGAGAACTATGATTGTGTATTAACAAACTCCGGTAAAATGCTGCGATACGTGCCCCTTTTGTGCGGGGGTGCGAAAGCGAGGTTGGGCAAGACGGAAGAGTGTGTTAGGAAAGCGTTTTGATTTTTATAACCACAAGACAAGATTGCACAGATTTTCACACAACTTTTTTACCTTCGGTAAAAACCTTGACTAAAAACATCCTCTTATTTTTCTTTTAGCACAGGTTTTCTTTTTGTAAAAAAGAAAAAGTGTTGTGGAATCTCGTGGTTTTTTTATTCCCGCTATACAAATAACAATAACATGACGCCAATACTCATATTTTTCCTCGCTTTGATTCTCATCCTGGTTATGACCACTTGGTTCAAGATCCACCCTTTTTTGAGTTTGAGCGGAATTGTAATCGCGGCTGTAGCTTTTCTTATGACAATTGTCGTCTATTTGATAGTGTATTAATTTGACATTGTCAGATTAACCGCGGAGTACACAGAGAATAGCGGTTTAGAGGGTTAGCGGTTTGGAGGTTTGGAGGTTTAGCTAACGAGCTGAACCGCTAATAAACTAAACCTCTAATTCCGCGTTCTCTGTGGTAATCTTTAACCCTTCTCCACCTGTCTTCACTTCCATTACAAGCGCACCCGCAATTTCCATCGCTGCTTTTATTCTATCCCCAGACTCCCCTGGCAGCACCAAAACAGAACCTACGCCGCCCATATCATCCAATCCACCCGCTCCTGTTACCTTTGCACCCAATGCACCTGACTCTTGCGACATCTTCACGAGTTCGCTCAATCGCCTTGGCACTACACCTATTGCATCCAGCAAACCATGATTTATGTTCATCAACGCGCCTAATTTCACAAAGTCTCCATCCTCTATCGTCCTGATTGCCTGTGCCGTTATTTCATCTGAAGCAGCGAAAATAGAATCAAATATAGCCTTAAAAATTCCTTTTCGCGTCTTAACCCCCTCTACAATTTTCTTTGTCTTTAAACCCATCTCAGAAGCCCTTTTTGTATCCATACCCATGCTCAAAGGTATGCTGCCAACGCACCCTATAATCAAATTTAGCTCAGATAAATGCAATCTCTCTACCTCTCCTTTCTCTACCGACACATACCCGCCATAAGTTGAAATTGCGGTATCAACAGGGCTGGCAGCGCCTTGAACTGCGAGCTCAATACTATGTGCATCATTTCTTATCCCTTCCAAATCACCGCTTACGCCAAAATATTCTTTGAGTGCCGCGATAGTAGCAACACAAGTAGCTGCTGAAGAGCCCAATCCAGCAGAAAGAGGTATCTCCGACTTTATTTCTATTTCCACTCCTTCTCCTCCTCTTTCTATTCCGTACCTCTCTTCCAGATATCTTATTGATTCCCTGACATACGCAATTGCTTTTGTTGCGACACCGTAGTCCTTGTATAGCAGTGCCTTTCCTTTTCCTTTTCCCTTTCCCTCCTCTTTTCCAAGTTCTAAATCCATTTCCAAGCCAAAAGTAGGTATATCCTCTATTTTTACATGATACCCTCCTTTTTCTCTGCCCGACACCTCCACCGCAAGCCGTCTATTTATAGCAGTAGCTAATGCTCGCTTGCCATACACCACAAAATGCTCTCCAAACAGTATCACCTTAGCAGGAACAGATGCCCGAATTTTTTTCACCATCTTGCTACAAAAGTTAGTAACACTATACCATCTCATATATATTTAAACCACAATCAACAAAAAAGGAATTAAAGGTTTTTATGGATCGGCGTCAGAGATAAATTTTAGGGGGAATAAAAAGCCATGAGTATCGTTAAGGAAGAAGCAAAGAAGCTCATTGACAAGTTGCCAGAACATGCAACATGGGATGACATTATGTATGAACTATACGTTAAGAAGAAGTTAGCAGTTGCTTTGAAAGCTGCTGAAGAAGGGCGTGTTCTCTCTCATGAGGAAGTTAAAAAGAGACTTCTTTCAAAATGAAGCTTGAGTGGACTGAACCCGCTCTCTCGGACTTAGAGAGCATTCGGGATTATATTAAGAAGGATTCCGAATATTATGCAAATCGTTTTGTTGAAAGGATCATTGAAGCGGTAGAAAGTCTGAAGAAGTTCCCTGAAATGGGTCGGAGGGTTCCAGAGGCTGAGGAAAAAGATATTCGTGAACTTTTGTTCCATAACTACCGAATTATTTATCGCGTGGGAACCGATAGCATTTTAATTCTTACAGTTATACACGGTGCTCGGGATTTAACTCGGAAAGGACACAAGCCATGGGACGTCATATAACACGCTTTTTCATAAGGTGTTTTTCTTTTCCGAAAACGCTTTTCTTTTTCTAAAAGAAAAGGGTTTAATCCAAAACCGCGAACAATTCAGAAAGATTCTTTATTTGCGTATCCCCTGCTGATTTCGCCCCCACACCTATAACAGCACAACCAGCGGATTTGCCAGCCATGAAATCGCTTTCCGTATCTCCTACGAGTATCACATTCTCTGGCTTTGTTTTTAACTCTTCACATGCCTCTATCACCATCTCAGCATCTGGTTTCCCACTCTTCACGTCATCCCCGGTAACAATCACGTCAAAATAGTCGGATAGATGAAAGTGCTCCAATATCCTGTGAACATTCTTTTTTGGCGTATTCGTAACCAATCCTACTTTAAGCTTATATTCTTCCCTTACACGACTTAAAACCTCTTTTGCACCTGGGAACAGCTCTATAAGCGCTGTTAACTTCAATTGCTCATTAATGCAATACTTCCCTGCTTCTTCATCCAGATTTATCGCAGTTAAATTATGCTTCAGGTCAGGACCCCAGCATTTCTCCGTAAACTCTTCTCTGCTCATCTCTTCCTTCCGGTAAGCCCTTAGCATATCGTTAAACGCTTGATACCAGCTTTCAAATGAGTTTATTATTACACCATCAAGGTCAAATAAAATCGCCTCTATTCTTTTATTCTCTTTCCCTTTCATCGTAATTATAAACACTTTTAAAATTATAAACCTTCTTCAAATCAATGCCCAATTTCTTTGACCTCAACGTGCATGCCTACCCTGAAACCGAAGTGCCAGTGGAAGAAATGCTTCGAGTTGCGAAAAGATGCGGCTATGCCGGCATTGCAATAACAAACCACGATGATACTGTGAAGGTGAAAGAGAAAGAGAAGGAGATATTATCCCCATCGATATCAAATTTCGCTTTCAGCGGTGTAGAGATAAGAGCAAAGTCGGTTTCCGAATTGAAAAGAAAAATAAAGCTTCACTGGGGAAAAGTGTCCCTGTTAGTGGTTCATGGTGGTGATGAGAAAATAAACATAGCAGCGTTAAAGGACCACAGAGTCGATATACTGGCGCATCCCTGC
>JAGLZV010000040.1 GCA_023131215.1 Candidatus Methanophagales archaeon
GAGTGGTGATGCCCGGTGGTGTGGACATACATTCGCACATTGCCGGTGGTAAAGTAAATGCGGGCAGGCTTTTCAGACCAGAAGATGGAAGGAAAGGCATAGAGGCGAAGACAAAAGTTTGCCGGGCGCAATCAGGCTATTCAGTGCCGAATACGTTCGCTACGGGCTACCGGTATGCAAAGATGGGCTATACGTTCGTGATGGAAGCGGCAATGCCACCACTTGCGGCAAGACACACGCATGAGGAGATGGTTGACATCCCGATATTGGATAATGCAGCACTGCCACTTATTGACAACAACTGGATGACGATGGATTATGTGAAGAGCGGGGATACAGACCTGCTTGCAGCTTATGTCGCGTGGATAATAAAAGCAACAAAGGGATACGGAGTGAAAATAGTAAATCCAGGAGGAACAGAGGCGTGGGCATGGGGAAAGAACTGCGATTTGAACGATGCAGTGCCTTATTTCGAGGTCACGCCGGCAGAGATAGTAAAGAGTTTAGGAGAGGCGAATGAGAAGTTCGAGATGCCGCACAGCATTCACGTGCATGGGAATATGCTCGGTCATCCGGGAAACTACGAAGTAACGACGGCGACTTATGACCTCGTGAAAGGGATAAAAGCGTATAATAATCGCCCGGTTATGCACGCTACGCATACGCAGTTCCATTCTTACGGTGGTACGACATGGGGCGATTTCGAGTCGAAGGCGGGTGCTATTGCGGATTATGTAAACAAGAACGAGCACATGACCATTGACATCGGCTCGATAATATTGGGTGATACAACGACAATGACCGCAGATGGACCGATGGAATACAGCTTGTATCAGATAACGGGACGAAAATGGACGAATCACGATGTAGAGCTTGAGACGGGCTCAGGAATAACGCCATTCCTGTATTCCGGAAAGTCACCAGTGAATACAATTCAATGGGCAATAGGTCAGGAATTAGCATTGCTGGTTAAAGACCCCTGGAAGGTTGCACTAACAACAGACCATCCGAATGCCGGTCCGTTCATTGGTTATCCGATTATTATTTCGATGCTGATGAGCAAGAAGAGGCGGGAGGAGTCGGCGGCAGATATGCATTCTGTGATATATAAAAGAGCCGCGCTGCCTTCAATAGACCGTGAGTATGATTTAAATGAGATAGCGATAGTAACAAGAGGAATGACTGCGAGGACTCTGGGGTTAGACGAGCATGGAAAGGGGCATCTCGGCGTGGGTGCTGACGGAGACGTTGCGATTTACGATATGTCACCAGAGGAACGCGATGCGGGGAAAATCCAGAAGGCGTTCTTGAACACAAAATACACGATAAAAGGCGGTGAAGTGGTGGTGAAAGACGGAGAAGTGGTAGCGACACCAGCGGGAAAGACGTATTTCGTAACGCCGGAATGCGACGAAAAGCTAACGGAAGAGATGATGGTTAAGTTGAAGGACAAATTCGAGCATTACTACTCAGTGACATTCAACAATTATCCGGTTCAGGACGCTTACGTGCCGAATCCATACGAGATAAAAGCGCCAATGCGTGGCTAAAGGAAGGGGGAAATAAAAAATGCAGACAATAAGATTGAAGTTGAAAGAAGAAATTACGAGTGGAAATGCGAAGATACCGATTGAGGTGGATTCGTTGACTCCGGATAAAGTCTTTGGTAAGAACGAATCGGAGATAAAAGCAGTGAAGGTCTGGTGGGGTAACGGAGAAGAGAATACTGGCGACCTGTTCGACGTGAGCGTGGAAGGAGAAGCAGGGACTGCGGAAGAAGTGAAGATAGTGATGGAAGGCAATTTGTCGCGGGTGAAACATATAGGAGACGGTATGAAAGCAGGCGAGATAGAGGCATTGGGTGACGTGGACATGCACTGTGGCGCGATGATGGGGGGAGGTCGAGTAACAGTAAAGGGAAATGCGGATTGCTGGGCAGGTCGTGAGATGCGAGGTGGAGAGCTGATTATAGAAGGTGATGCAGGCGATAATCTATGTGCGATGTATAGAGGCGAGATGACAGGTATGTCGGGTGGTAAAGTGACTGTGGGCGGAGACGCAGGTGAGTGTGTTGGTCAATACATGACAGGTGGCGAGATATTGATAAAGGGGAATACAAACATTCTTACAGGATTGAACATGAAAGGCGGTAAAATAACGATAGAAGGCGACGCAATAATGCCCGGTGCGGATATGATTGGTGGAGAGATAACGGTGAAGGGAAAGGTGCTGGATATGATACCTTCTTTTAAATCTGATGGCACAGAGTCAATAGAGGGTGTGGAATATAAGAAATACATTGGCGATCTCGCAATGACAGAGAAGCGCGCAAAAGGTGTGCTTTACGTGAAGTGAATGCGTTAAGCATACCAATTTTTTTTATTTTTTAGCTCTTTTTGTAACCACAAGATTACACAACACTTTTTCTTTTTTACAAAAAGAAAACCTGTGCTAAAAGAAAAACAAAAATATTCTTTTGGTAAAGCTTTTCTTTCCAAGAAAAGGTTTCTTGTGGAATCTCGTATTTTTTTATTCCTGCTATACAGCATAAATACAATTATATTATTAATTGAGTAACAGACTATAAAGAATAGGTGATAGAAATGGAAGTGATAAAGCTTAAGGTTCCAGATGTTGTGACGGCGATTGGCGTGTTAGAGACGTCACTTAAAAGAGAGCTGTTATTGCTTGACAAGAGCATATTTGAAACAAAGAAGAAGTTGCGGGATTTTGAAGAGAAGAGCAGAATGCGAAGTGAAGACTTTTTTGAAAAATTCGATAAAGGGCTTGCGG
>JAGLZV010000041.1 GCA_023131215.1 Candidatus Methanophagales archaeon
GCGTCGTCCATGAACACATCCAATCGGCCTAATATCCCCGGTTTTCTCGTATCATAGTAAAAGAAATTAAAAAGCGCTTTTTTACCTCCTATATACTCTGCTATGTCAATCCCTATGAGCTCATCAGCAACAATATTAGTTGCGTCAGTTTCTCCCGCCTTCCCTGCTCTACCTTTTCTTATTTCTTCCTCATCCAGGTGAAATGCAGATGCCAGTAGCAATGCCACATTCACATCCGAACATTCTTTCCTTATCGTTTCTTCCAGCCTCTTTTTTAGCTCTTCTTCATCTCTATCTCTGTCTTCTCCCTCTACTGGCACATAGAGTTCCAGAGCTGTTGATACCATATCCGTTAAATATATCCCTCGCTCCTCCAGCCTTGTAAGTATCGGTCTGTCCGCGCTTAACTTATCGTGATAAAAAAGAGCGTCTTTTACTCCTTCTCTTACAACTTCGTAGATTGCTGTTCCTAATTCTGTCGCTTTACCTGCAAATATCTCCTCTTTTTCTTCTTCTCCGTCTCCTTTGCCTTCCCCATATCCAGAACAGGCAACAACCACGGAATCGGTTGCGTCACCAGTGAAGCAGTCACCTTTTTCATCGTGCACATCAAGGTCGAAGAAAGCAGCTGTTTTCGCTTCCGTTGCTACAATCATCGCATTCGCCATTGCGGATTGAGACAGGTTCTTATTTATCAACAGGATTATGTTTACAGTCGAACTCGATTTTGATTTTGATTTTGATACGCCCGCGGTTATAATAGCAGTTATATCCTCTTTGTCTATGATTCTTGCATTATTGATGGGGACGGCGGTCATCATTCCAACTACTCTATCCTTTTCTAAATCTAAACCTTGTTCAGCCAGAAAAGAATCGAAGAGTTCAAAAGCGTTCCCTTTGAAATCCTTGCTCACGTTCAAGTTCAGTATTGTTTTCGCACTAACGAACCCTCCGTTATAGACCGCGGAACTCAGCACTTTGAAATCGCCGTGCACGGCAATGTATTTTTTCGTTTTATCTATTTTCATGTTTGTTAAGTTGGATTTAGATAACATTTCTAAAAGTTTTTTATTAACGATTAAACAATAAATACACTACAAACTTAATATGGAGGTGACAATCATGAGAATGAAAAACAGCATAGAAAAAATCAAAGCACTGGATGAGCGAGCAATGGAAATCGCTACGAAAAGACAGAGGAATCTAACAAAACCCGCTGGTAGTTTGGGAACCTTAGAAGATGTATCCATAAAAATTGCAGGAATCAGTGGCAATCCAACGCCAAAGATAAAGAATAAAGTAATTATAACGATGGCGGGGGACCATGGCATTACAGAGGCGGGAGTGAGTGCATATCCAAGGGATGTTACTGCTCAGATGATTTATAATTTCCTTAACGGTGGTGCTGCAATAAACGTACTGGCGAGACACGTGGGTGCAAGGGTTGTCGTCGTTGATATGGGCGTTGCAGCGAACTTTTCTCATAAAAGTTTGATTTTGATGGATAAGAAAATCGGTTATGGAACCGCGAATATGACAAAAGGACCTGCAATGAGTTATGAAGATGCTGTGCGGGCTATTGATGCGGGAATAGAAGTCTTTAAACTCGAAGCTGAAAAGGGCATGGATATTGTTGGCGTTGGGGATATGGGAATTGGGAATACAACAGCGAGCAGTGCTATTGTAGCGGTAATAACAGGAGAAGAGGTAGAAAAAGTAACCGGTAGGGGAACAGGCATTGACGATGCGGGGCTTGAGAAGAAAGTAAAAGCAATAGAGGAAGCAATAAGAGTTAACAAGCCAAACAAAAAAGATGTAATAGATGTCCTCGCTAAAGTAGGTGGTTTTGAGATAGGAGGAATGGCAGGTGTTATATTGGCAGCGGCATCGCACAGAATTCCTGTTGTTATTGACGGTTTCATATCTGGCGCTGCGGCTGTTATTGCTTATGAACAACAGCCTGCGGCAAAGGATTACATGATTGCCGCTCATCGGTCGGTGGAAAGAGGGCATTCGGTAATTCTTGATTACATTGGTTTAAAGCCTTTGCTTGACCTTGATATGCGACTCGGAGAAGGAACGGGTGCGGCATTGGGAATAAGCATTGTAGAAGCTGCCTGCAAAATATTGAATGAGATGGCGACTTTTGAAGAGGCGGGTGTGTCGGAAAAAGCATGAGGTGTTTTGGGGAATAACATTTATTTACAATAGTTTTAAAATATAAAATATGAGCAAAGAAGAAACAAAAATGAGAACATATATTTTCAAAGTGGTGGTTGAACCAGATGAAGATCGGTGGCATGCATATTGTCCAGTCCTTGAAGATAAAGGAGGAGCTACTTGGGGGTACACCAAAGAAGAAGCATTAAAGAATATACGAGAAGTAGTTGAAATGATAATAGAAGAACTAATCGAAGATGGGGAACCCATACCTGAGACCCCAGAAAAGGAAGTTCAGATTTTCTCTGAACCAAGAGTAATGGTAACAGTTTATGCCGATTGATTATAGCAAGCTGCGAAGCTTAACTGCCAGAGAAATCATCTCCGCCCTTTCTCGTGATGGATTCTATCTTCGTTCTCAAAGGGGGAGTCACCAAAGATACTATCATCCTGATGGAAGAAAGGTTACTGTTTCCTTTCATAGTCCAAGCGATACTTTTCCTCCAAAAACATTGAAAAGGATAATCGAAAAACAGGCTAAATGGACTGAGCAGGATTTAAAACGATTGAAGATTTTAAAATGAGAGAATGTTCAACAATATAGCGGGAGGATGTTGCAGTAATTTTGATAAATTGCCTGAGAATGTAGCCTAATCGCTTTCAGTGAACGTAGCGAACCGCATACACCATGTTATACGCTGTGCTCACTAAATTTTTTAATTTCATTTTCAATTTTGGGCAAATCCAAACTCTTGAATTTTTCAATTTTTCTTCAAGAAATTTTCTGATTTCTTCGACTTCCTTATCTTCATATTCTTTCGACTTTAACATGGATTTTTTATAAAGTGTGAACCATTGTTTGGATAAAGGGCGGTTGGATTTATTAAAAAGACTCAAATTCTTTCTTGCTATGTCATACAATTTTTTCCTGATTTTTTGTGGACCAGGACCAATAATCAGATATAAATCCACACTATTAGGATTATTGTTAAGTTCAAACAATAATATTCGTTTGATTTTTGGTGTCCATCCACTCCCTTCTTTCGGAATAAAATCTAGATTCTTTGGAATAAATCTTATAAATGATTTACTTGAGTCCTCCAAAATCAGATCAGGGTCTTTTTGTATTAGGTCCATTAAACAATCGTGGATTTCCAACAACTTATCTGGCTTATATTCAAAGATAAGATCCAAGGCTTTTTTGTGCCGTTTGTAGACTTTTCTACATATCTCTTGAATTTCAGAATCTTTCATGACATACCTCCTTAGCATCTCCTTGTAGTGTGAGATAAATGCTAATATCTCAGATCCTAATTTATTCTTTTTGCTGCCTATAATGTGTTCAATTAATGGTACAATATCACTATAACTTAATGGCATATATTCGCTTTCTGATGGAATATCACCCTCAACTGTTAAGTAAACAAACAATTTTTTATAATCAGGATACTCTCTTTTTATTATATCTTTGTATCGCCGTAACTGTTCGCTGTGTTCCTTAGAGTGAATTTTGTTCTCTATAACACAAATAAATTTTTGATTATCACACCTTATAAGAATATCAATATTCCTCCACTCTTTTAGTATTTCCGCATCGTCAAGGTTCCAGCTGTCTCTATCAAATATAGATGGCCCTTCCATTCCAAGTGAAGAGGCTTTAAATGAGATATTTTTTAAAAAGGAGATTAAAAAATAATCTCCTAACCCATGACTCTCTTTTGGATTCATTAGCCAAGAAAGAAAATTGGAATGTCTTTTCTCATTATTTACTATATCTAGAGCGCTAAAAATATTAAAATCGCCAACGAACTCTTCTAATTGTTCTAATTCTGCGTTTTCATGTAAAAATGCTTCAAGAGCTTCTTTCTCAGAATTGCTTTTCATCTATCTGACCCCCTCCCCTTTTAGATATGAGCATTGCGTATAATTTATCTGTAGATGCAATTGCAATCACAACCTAACACTCTCCAACTGCTCCA